>NZ_JBRILQ010000001.1:0-219265 GCF_052977045.1 Shewanella sp. 125m-7 | reverse complement strand
TTCGAACCCTCGATGGGAGTTAAAGCCCATACTCCCTTAGCAGGGGAGCGCCTTCGGCCACTCGGCCACCTCTCCGTTTCTTGGCGCACATATTACTGTCTGCCGAAAATAAGTCAAACCCTTTTTAATAAACTATCCCCGTTTGAAGTGTTTTTAAGCAGCTTGCTGCTATATCAGACTAACTTAGCTTTTATATACACTTTTAAAAGGGTTAAAGAGGCTTTCTAAGCCTTATAAAATAAAAAAGCCCGTTATTAACTGGCTTCTACTATCTTCAAATAAAGCTTAGATTGATCTTAGTCAGATCAAAAGTCACCATCATCGATTGGCGTTGCGGATTGTTAAGACTGAACATGCGGGTAAACTTCTTCACAGTGCACAGAGACTTCGCTATGTGTAAATGCAGTTACACCCATTCTGACTTGGTGGCGTTAGCATTGATGAAGATGCTAAAAATAAAAAAGCCAGTTATTAACTGGCTTCTAGAATTCTTAAATTGATCTTAGTTAGATCAAAAGTTACCGCCTTCTGATGGCGTACCTGATTTTTCAGACTGGATGCGTTGATAAATCTCTTCACGATGTACAGAGACTTCTTTAGGTGCATTTACACCAATTCTTACTTGGTTACCTTTAACGCCTAATACAGTGACAGTTACTTCATCACCAATCATCAGTGTTTCACCAACACGACGAGTCAATATCAGCATTACTTTGCTCCTTTAGTTCCTAATTCTGCTTTATACGGCATAATTCCGTTATAACTGTATTATAAGGTTAGCTTAGTACAAATTAACAGTATTCTATGAGAAAAGCGTCAAATAATTACACCTTTTTCAGTATTAAATCACAGTTATGCGCTTGAAACCTTTTTAGCCATATTAAGAATAACTTTTACCCAATAACGACGATTATCAGGTGTTAACATTAAACTAGCATGAATTAGAACATTACCCAAATCTAAGGCTACAATATGCACACTTAAGCCAAACAACTCACTAATCCAGTTTATAAAAAATACAATCCATCTAAAGTTTTAAGCTCAATAACTATCATTACAAAGTACTCAAACTAGATATAAACTGCCGCTCTCAGCCTATGGATAGTACTTAAATTAAATATCTATTAGCGTATTTATTCCATAAAAAAACGCCCATAAAGGGCGTTTCTATATAACTATCGCTCTGTCTTAAGCGAGTTTAGCAGTGATCCATGGCAGAACTTGCTCTAGCGCGCTGTCTAGGTTCTCAGGCTGGCTACCGCCGGCCTGTGCCATATCAGGGCGTCCACCACCCTTACCACCAACTTGAACCGCAATTGAAGCGACAAGTTCACCAGCTTTAACCTTACCGGTTAGGTCCTTAGTCACACCTACAATAAGGTTAACCTTGTCTTCACCAGCAATAGCCAGCACTACAATACCTGATTGCAGTTTTTGCTTAAGCTCATCTTGTAGGCCACGCAATGCACCAGCATCTACGCCCTCAAGCTTCTTAATCAAAACTTTAGCGCCGTTAACGTCTACCGCTTCACCAGCAAGATCCGCACTTGTCGCAGCTGCAAGCTTGTCTTTCAACTGAGATAACTCTTTCTCAAGCAGCCTAGTCTTATCAAGTTGCGCTTTAAGCTTAGCAACAACAGATGCGCTATCACCTTTTAGTAAAGCCGCCGCCTCTTCTAATTGTGCTTGTTGCTTCGCAACGTATGCCATCGCTGCCGCCCCTGTAACGGCTTCAATACGGCGAACACCTGCTGCAATACCACCTTCAGAGGTGATTTTGAATAGGCCGATATCGCCAGTACGACCCACGTGAGTACCACCACATAGCTCGATTGAGAAATCGCCCATTGTCACAACGCGTACTTCAGAATCATACTTTTCACCAAACAGTGCCATCGCACCTTTTTCTTTGGCGGTTTCGATATCCATCACTTCAGCAGTCAATTCGTGGTTACGACGAATTTGTGTGTTAACCAGTTCTTCAACTTCCTTCAGCTCGTGCGCTTTAACACCTTCAAAGTGAGAAAAGTCAAAACGTAAACGTTCTGGATTGACTAAAGAACCTTTCTGGCTAACATGAGTACCTAATACTTGACGTAAAGCAGCGTGTAAAAGGTGAGTCACAGAGTGGTTAAGCTCTGTTCTATGGCGTAGTTTCTTATCAACATTTGCCGTGACAAGCTGACCGACTTTGATTTCACCTGTCGTTACGCGGCTGATATGACCAATCGCTTGACCATATTTTTGCGTGTCTGTAACCGTGACTTCTACACCATCGGCTATTAATGCACCAGCATCACCGCACTGACCACCAGACTCACCATAAAATGGAGTATTGTCTAATACAACAACGATATCATCGCCAGCATTAGCACTTTGAGCCGACTCGCCCGCTTTAAAGATTGCTGTAATGCTTGCTTGATTGTTTAGCTCTGTGTAGCCAGTAAAGCGACTCTGCTCGTCAATCTTCAAACCTTCATTATAGTCAGTGTCAAATTGGCCAGCGGCTTGGGCACGGCTACGTTGAGCAGCCATAGCAAGTTTAAATCCAGCTTCATCAACGGTAATGTCACGCTCACGACAAACATCAGCAGTTAAATCAACCGGGAAACCATAAGTATCATAAAGTTTGAAGGCTGTTTCACCGTCTAATACGTTAGTTGCTAGCTCATTTAATGCCGAGTCTAAGATACCTAGACCACGCTCAAGTGTACGTGCGAACTGTTCTTCTTCTGCTTTTAGTGATTTTTCAACAATTGCCTGAGTTTCTTGTAGGCCTTTGGCAGCATCCCCCATGACTTCAATTAACGTTGGTACTAATTTATAGAAGAAGCTTTCCGTTGCACCTAACTTATTGCCATGACGCACTGCACGGCGAATAATACGGCGAAGTACGTAACCACGGCCTTCATTTGACGGCATAACACCATCAGCAATTAAGAACGCACATGAACGGATATGGTCAGCAATAACGCGAAGTGACTTATTTTCGAGATCCGTCACGCCAAGAATCGCAGCAGCTTTCTTGATTAACGCTTGGAAAATATCAATTTCATAGTTTGAATGTACGCCCTGCATAATTGCGGCGATACGCTCAATGCCCATACCAGTATCAACAGATGGCTTTGGCAGTGGCTTCATCTCACCGTCTGCTTGACGGTTGTATTGCATGAATACGATGTTCCAGATCTCAATGAAGCGATCGCCATCTTCTTCTGGTGTGCCAGGACGGCCACCCCAGATATGATCGCCATGATCGTAAAAGATTTCAGAACATGGCCCACAAGGACCGGTATCGCCCATTTGCCAGAAGTTATCAGATGCGTAGGCCGCGCCTTTATTGTCACCGATGCGGATGATGTTTTCTGCCGCTACGCCAATTTTCTTATTCCAAATTTCAAATGCTTCATCATCTGTGTCATAAATAGTGACGCAAAGACGCTCTTTAGGCAGCTTCAATTCTTCAGTTAAGAAATTCCAAGCAAAGTGAATGGCTTCTTCTTTGAAGTAATCACCAAAGCTGAAGTTACCTAACATCTCAAAGAATGTATGGTGACGAGCAGTGTAACCAACGTTATCTAAATCGTTGTGCTTACCACCCGCACGCACGCAGCGCTGTGAAGACGTTGCACGTGAATAGCTACGCTTATCAGCACCCAAAAACACGTCTTTAAATTGGTTCATACCCGCATTAGTAAATAGCAGTGTTGGATCGTTCACAGGAACGAGAGAGCTACTATCTACGACCTGGTGACCATTTGTGCGGAAATATTCCAAAAAAGCACTTCGCAGTGCTGCAGTGGTTTGATACATGAAACCATCCTGAATTAGGTTGTGCAAATAGCCCTTAAAGGGCTGAGTGATAAATTTTTTATGGATAGCATTATAAGCAGAGTCAGAGCTAACAACCAGCCCTGTTGATACAAAACTGCGTGCATAATAGGGAAATTGAAGTAAGATTTAATTGCGAAGAATTGGGTTGGCAACTTTTTTACAAAAAAAATCGCGGTGCGCTAATTGCGCAACCGCGATATATACAGCAGATAAGCTTATCTAAATGTTAGTGATGGCTTAGAATACTTCGCCGGTCTCTAAATCGACATTATCACCCGCGGTATCAGCAGCATCAGGTGCCACTTTCTCACCATTACCCAGAAGCATTGAACGTAATGTGGTTTCAATTTCATCTGATATTTCAGGGTTTTCGATTAGGTACTTACCCGCGTTTGCACGGCCTTGACCAATCTTGCTACCTTTATAAGCATACCAAGCGCCCGACTTTTCAATTAGCTTATGCATAACACCTAAGTCAACGAGCTCGCCAGTTTTGTTAATGCCTTGGCCATAAAGGATCTGAAATTCAGCTTGTTTAAATGGCGCAGCAATCTTGTTCTTAACCACTTTTACACGGGTCTCGTTTCCGATCACTTCTTCTCTATCTTTAATCGCACCAGTACGGCGAATATCTAGACGAACTGAAGCGTAGAACTTAAGTGCGTTACCACCCGTTGTCGTCTCTGGATTACCAAACATAACACCAATTTTCATACGAATTTGGTTAATGAAGATTAGCAAAGTGTTTGACTGCTTAAGGTTACCAGCAAGCTTACGCATCGCTTGGCTCATCATACGTGCTGCAAGGCCCATGTGAGAGTCACCAATTTCGCCTTCGATTTCAGCTTTTGGTGTCAATGCTGCTACCGAGTCAACAACGATAACGTCAACAGCGCCACTGCGAGTTAATGCGTCACAAATCTCAAGCGCTTGCTCACCAGTATCAGGCTGTGAACAAAGAAGGTTGTCGATATCAACACCCAGTTTTTTAGCATAAATTGGGTCAAGTGCATGCTCAGCATCGATAAAGGCACAAGTCTTACCTTGTCTTTGAGCGGCAGCAATCACTTCTAATGTCAGTGTCGTTTTACCTGATGATTCTGGACCATAGATTTCAACGATACGGCCCATTGGCAATCCACCTGCACCTAAGGCAACATCCAAAGATAATGAGCCAGTAGAAATCGTTTCTACGTCCATTGAACGATCTTCGCCTAGCTTCATGATTGAGCCTTTACCAAACTGCTTCTCAATCTGACCTAAAACAGCGTTCAGTGCTTTCTCTTTATTTGGATCTATCTTCATTCTGCTATCCTCTGGAGCACAGTGCGACACGGTATTGACACTGTATTATTGTTTGGGTGATGACTCATTTAGCCTTGGCTAGAGCCTCAATATGAAACTAGTATACTGTACAATCATACAGTATCAAGTACTGTGTAAAAATAATTTGCAAACAGCTAAAAATCAAACACTTGCAAGCATTCATCATTTATATACCGTAATTTATTACACAAACACTGTAAGAAACACGCCTAAATGCTGCAAAATATTGGTAAGATTAGCGTCAATATTGTTTAAGGCGCTTTAAAGGCTCCGCTGTAAATGACAGGCAAAACAAATCGATGACCGCTATTGATCCGCAAGGCTTAGAAAAACACACCCCAATGATGCGTCAATATTTGACGTTAAAAGCTCAACATCCAGATATGTTACTCTTTTATCGTATGGGCGATTTCTATGAGCTCTTTTATGAAGATGCCAAACGAGCTTCGGAGTTACTTGGGATCTCGTTAACCGCTCGAGGCAAAAGCGGTGGTGACCCTATCCCTATGGCGGGTCTTCCTTACCACGCAGTTGAAGGTTATTTAGCAAAATTAGTGCAACTACGTGTATCAGTCGCTATTTGTGAACAAATTGGCGACCCGGCAACCTCTAAAGGCCCGGTTGAGCGAAAAGTGGTACGTATCGTCACCCCAGGCACTCTCACTGATGAAGCCTTATTGCAAGAAAGACAAGACAACTTACTTGCTGCGCTTTACCAAGGTAAAACTGGCTACGGTTATGCAACCTTGGATGTCGCATCTGGACGCTTTGTGATTACAGAGCTTGCCAATACCGAAGCACTAGAAGCCGAGTTACAACGTACCAACCCTGCTGAACTACTGTACAGCGAAGACTTCTCTGAGATGAGCCTAATTGCAGGGATGAATGGCACTCGTCGCCGCCCTGAATGGGAGTTTGATTATGAGACTTGCCATAGATTATTACTCAATCAATTCGGCACGAAAGATTTAAAAGGCTTTGGTATTGAAGACGCGAGACTGTCACTGCAAGCTGCTGGTTGTTTAATGCAGTATGTCAAAGATACCCAACGAACGGCGCTGCCACACATTAACTCTATTGTGCGTTTTAACCAGTCCGATAGTATCGTGCTCGATGCCGCGACCCGTCGTAATCTTGAATTAACAGTGAACTTGCAAGGCGGTCGAGAAAACACCCTAGCTTCAGTGCTCGATAATACTGTGACGCCTATGGGCAGCCGTATGCTACAGCGCTGGCTCCATCAGCCACTTAGAGACCACGGCATAATCTGCGCAAGGCAAGCATCAATCGAAGAGTTACTGGGTAATGGTAACCATGAAGTACTGTCGGAAGATCTTAAGGCTCTCGGTGATATTGAGCGAATTACGGCCCGTATAGCGCTACGTAACGCTCGTCCTCGAGATTTTGCTCGCCTACGCCAAGCGCTTGCGTTATTGCCTCAGTTGCAACAAACACTAACTCAAGCGAATGCGCCGCATCTTAAATATCTGTCGCAAGTGATCGGTGAGTTCCCAGAAGAGCTTGAACTGTTATCACGAGCTGTAGTCGATAATCCACCGATGCTTATTCGAGATGGTGGTGTGATCTGCGAAGGTTACAATGAAGAGCTCGATCAATGGCGTAAATTGAGTGAAGGCGCGACCGATTACCTTCATGAGCTTGAAGCACGAGAAAAACAGCAGACTGGGATCTCCACCTTAAAAGTCGGCTATAACCGAGTTCATGGCTACTACATCGAAGTCAGCCGCCGCGAGTCAGACTTAGTTCCACTTAGCTACCAACGTAGACAGACACTAAAAAATACTGAACGCTACATTATCCCAGAGCTTAAAGAGCATGAGGAAAAAGTATTATCTAGCCAAGGGAAAGCCTTAGCGCTTGAAAAGCAGCTTTGGGAGCAGTTGTTTGATCTTATCTTGCCAAAATTGCATGAACTGCAAGACTTCGCTCAAGCTGCTGCAGAGTTAGATGTGTTATGTAACTTCGCTGAGCGTGCTGAAAGCTTAAATTATCATTGCCCTGAGTTATCAAATACTCCTGGGATCCAAATCGAAGCGGGTCGCCACCCTGTTGTTGAACAGGTGAGTAAGAGTCCATTTATTGCCAACCCTGTTACCCTAAATGATCAGCGTAAAATGTTGATTGTTACCGGTCCAAACATGGGGGGTAAATCAACTTATATGCGCCAAGTTGCGTTAATAACCTTGATGGCACACATTGGCTGTTATGTGCCTGCAGAGCATGCCGTCATTGGCCCTGTGGATCGGATCTTTACGCGTATTGGCGCTTCAGATGATCTTGCTTCTGGTCGCTCAACCTTCATGGTCGAGATGACAGAAACAGCTAATATCTTGCATAATGCCACGCCTAACAGCTTGGTATTGATGGATGAAATTGGGCGTGGTACTTCGACCTACGATGGTCTGTCACTCGCTTGGTCTGCAGCGGAATATTTAGCTACGCATCTGCAAGCGATGACGCTATTTGCAACCCATTACTTTGAACTAACTCAGCTACCAGAGTTGCTATCTAACGTAGAGAACGTACATTTAGATGCCGTCGAGCATGGTGATAGCATTGTGTTTATGCATGCAGTGCAAGAAGGTGCTGCAAGTCGCAGTTACGGCTTACAAGTTGCAGCTCTCGCTGGCGTTCCTAATTGTGTGATTAGCGCTGCAAAGCATAAGTTACATCAACTAGAAAGTCGCGATCATGGCAAAGAACCTTGTGATGCTGAGCAGCCTTTACAGCAAAGCATGAGCTTTTCAGCACCGACGCCCTCTCCTGCACTTGCAGCCCTTGAGAAAATTAATCCAGATGAATTAACGCCAAGACAGGCTCTAGATTATCTGTATGAGCTCAAGAAACTGGCGTTATAAACCCGCTTTTGTATGATTTGGGCTAGCTAGCTCAGAGTTAGATACTAAAAAGCGCAGTTGATCATCAGCTGCGCTTTTTATTTGTCACTTAACTAACTTGCTTAGAGCATTAGCAGACTTATTTATGCTTTAAATATAGCTTCAACAGACAGACCTTGAGCACCTAACAAATCTTTTAAACGTTTAAGTGCCTCGACTTGGATTTGGCGCACTCTTTCGCGAGTTAAGCCTATTTCTTTACCCACATTTTCAAGTGTTGATGGCTCATAACCTAACAAACCAAATCGGCGCGCTAACACTTCTCGCTGCTTGGTATTGAGTTCATCTAACCACTTGACCACAGACTTAGACATGTCTTCGTCTTGAACCTTATAATCAGGCCCTACGTTATCATCATCTGCGAGCACATCTAACAGAGCTTTATCACTTTCACCACCAAGCGGTGTATCGACAGAAGTAATTCTTTCATTAAGTTTTAGCATACGGCTAACATCGCTACTCGGTAAGTCGAGTCGTTCTGCTATCTCTTCAGCTGTTGGTTCATGATCGAGCTTATGGGCTAATTCTCTCGCTGTGCGTAAATAGACATTAAGCTCTTTTACGACATGAATAGGTAAACGAATAGTACGAGTCTGGTTCATAATTGCTCGTTCAATCGTCTGTCTAATCCACCATGTAGCATACGTCGAGAATCTAAAACCACGCTCAGGATCGAATTTCTCGACGGCACGGATCAAGCCTAAATTCCCTTCTTCAATAAGATCTAGCAGCGCTAAGCCACGATTGTTATATCGACGAGCAATTTTTACGACCAGCCTGAGGTTACTTTCAATCATACGATTGCGAGATTTTTCACAGCCTTTTAAAGACTTTCGCGAAAAATAGACTTCTTCCTCAGCACTGAGGAGGGGGGAAAAACCAATTTCTCCTAAATACAATTGGGTTGCATCTAGGTTTTTTTGTAGATCATCTTGGACTTGCTGTTCTAACTCAGCTTCTTTCACATCTTGTTTAGTAAGATTATTCGTTAACTCTTTTGAGTGGCTTTTTGTCTGCTCCACTACAACGGCATTATTTACACTGCCCATAATATCTCTCCCGAATTTTTACATTTAATTACTGCACGTCACGATCCTCCGATTTGCCAAATTGGCTGCCCAAAAACTATTGTTTAGGCAAAAATTTTACAGGGTTTACTGATTTTCCGTGGTATCGGATCTCAAAATGTAACATAACCCGATTGGTGCCAGTACTGCCCATTGTTGCTACTGTCTGTCCAACATTAACAGCTTGCTTTTCTTTAACTAAGATCTTATCAGCGTGAGCATAAGCACTTAAATAATCATCACTATGTTTAATAATGACTAAGTTACCATACCCTCGAAGTGCGCTACCCGCGTAAACAACTCTTCCGCCAGCAGCAGCTTTAATCACATCACCTCGATTACCAGCGATCTTTATTCCTTTATTTCCCTGCTCTTTGGCTGAGAAAGTTCCAATCACCTTTCCTTTCACAGGCCATGACCATTTGCTTACTTTTTTGGGTAGCTCGGCTGGCTTGTGGACAACTCCGTGAGCATCTTGTTGACTACTTGTTACAGAGTACGCAGGCTTAGGATTTTGATCAAGCTGTTTTTTTGACCCATCAACCTGAGAGACACTAGAAACAGGCCTATCGCTAACCTTATGATTTGAAACAACTTTAGAGTTTGGCACTGTTACTTTAGTTGTCGAAGTCGTTGTTTTTTTGACACTTTGGTTATTTGTAACATATTTTTTAGAGCTTAAGCTCAAAACTTGACCAGGGTAGATGGTATAAGGCTTTGGCAGTCGGTTGCCCTTAGCTATATCGACAAAATCTTTATTTGAGCCCCATGCAATTGAATATAAGGTATCGCCCTTTTTAACCACATAACGGCTGCCCGTTATCGATCCTTTGCTGATCGACGGGGTAGAGGGACCATTTAAGGATTCCACAGGCGCGGGCCTATCAGCCTGAAAGCTACATCCAGATAGCATCAGTGATATGCAGACACTTAAAAAGCAAACCAACCTCATTGTTAACTCATCACCCCAAATCAACCTATTTCACAATTCTAATACTTATCATTTTGTCGAAAAGCTTATGCAAGCTCACCATTTATAAGCGGTACAAAGCGAACATCCTCTACGACTTCCGACGTATATTGTTCACCACAACGTGTCACTTTTAACAACTGTTGAGCCGCTTCGCCAACGGGGATAACAAGTACGCCACCATCAGCTAATTGAGCCACTAATGCTTCAGGGATAGAACTCGCCGCAGCGGTAACCATTATCGCATCATAAGGACCTTTGCTCGGCCAACCTTCCCAGCCATCGCCATATTTAAACGCAATATTGTGAAGGTCGAGTCTTTTCAATCTTTGCCTTGCTTGGATCTGTAAACTTTTAATCCGCTCTACCGTACAAAGCTGTGGCACTAACTGCGCTAAAATAGCAGCCTGATAGCCCGACCCTGTACCAATCTCTAAAACCTTATTTGGTTTTGTTTGCAAAATAATTTCAGTCATTCGCGCAACGATATAGGGCTGCGAAATAGTTTGTCCTTGTCCGATCGGTAGCGCCGTATTTTCATAAGCTTTGTGGCCAAGAGCCGGATCAAGGAAGCGTTCACGTGGTGTGTTCGCAACCGCCTTTAATACCAATTCACAGCGGATCCCTGCCTCATACAGTCTTCTTGCGAGGTTCAATGCAGATGTTGAAGTAACAGGGGTCATAAATCAGTTTTCCAATAATCCAAAATAAACAGGTGTAAACGTACAGTAAAGCTATAAACAAGGGCTGCTATCAATCACAGCCCCAATATATCTAATCTACTCAGTATTTAATCCGCAAGCTTAGTTAACCAGCCTTCTAACGCACTCAACTGCTCAAATGCAGTTAAATCGACCGTTAATGGTGTAATAGACACATAACCGTTAGCGACGGCATAAAAGTCGGTCCCATCACTTGCATCTTGCTCATCGCCGGGAGGGCCTAACCAAAAAATCTCTCTACCGGCAGGATCTTGAGTTCGTACCATACCCTCAGCTCTGTGTCTTGCACCAAGACGGGTTATCTTCATGCCTTTAATTTCACTTAAAGGTAAGTCTGGTACATTGATATTCAAGATCTTATCTTGTGCAATAGGACTATCTTGCAAGGCCTTCACAATTTTTAATGCATAATGAGCCGCGGTTTCATAATGCTTAAGTTCATGCCCCACCAAAGAGATCGCAATAGCCGGAAACCCTAAGAAGCGCCCTTCCATTGCGGCTGCAACCGTGCCTGAATACAAGGTATCATCGCCCATATTCGCGCCAGCATTAATACCAGACACCACCATGTCAGGCTCATCTTGATATAACTCTCTAATTGCCAAATGCACACAATCGGTCGGTGTGCCACTGACCGAGATATAACCATTGTCTAAGGTATTGATTCGCAGTGGATTGGTCAAGGTTAACGAGTTACTTGCCCCTGAACAATTTCTGTCAGGTCCAACCGTCAGTGTTTCTGCTATTTGGCTCAAGGCTGCGGTTAACGCAGCAATACCTTCAGCATTCACCCCATCGTCATTGCTGATCAAAATCTTCATTGTTCGGTCTCAGCGCTTCTTTGCTCAGCTAACATTTTTTGACGCGCGACTTCTTGAACATCTTGGTAAAGAAAGAGTTCTCGTAATACAGAAGTCGCATAAGAACCTGATGGTAATGCAAATTTTAAGGTAATGGTATCTTCGCTTACTTCATACTGCAGATGTTGTGGCTCAAGTAACAAAGCACGTCTCTCTTGGCTAAGCCCTGCATGCTCCAAACCGTCTTTGTCAATTGCGAGTGACTCAAGTGCGTCAGCCTCACACTGCGCCGCTTGTCCTTGTGCCAGTGGTAACCCACGCCCCCATAATGGTGCTGAAAGCTGAATATCTTTGTTATTTAGACGCTCTATTAACGTTTCATCCCACTGCTCGGCAACAAAGTAACTTTTGCTGCCAGCGAGCATGACACAATCGCCAGCTAAGCTTGCTGTGCCGTGCTGTGCTAAACGACCTGAACAGGCAAGATTAAACATGTTAGAGCGTACCGCAGACAGGTACATACTACGCTTATTACGATCTTTAACTTTACGGCCAGAAAACATCTGCCGACCAAACTCTAAATTTTTACCATCATGGCCAAAACGTTGCTCACCAAAATAGTTCGGTACGCCTTGCCCGTTCACTAAGTCAATGCGTTTAATCACATCACTCATATCGCTAACATTACGTAATATTAAGGTAAAGCGATTACCCGCCAGCGCACCAATCCGTAGCTTTTTGCTGTGTCTTGCAGCGCTCAGCACTGTAACTTGGTCGCAATTTAGCTGCTGCCAGTCAGGCGTTTCTTTGCCTGGAATACGTACACCAAACCACTGCTCTGTAACCGCATGCTTATCTTTTTGACCTGCATATGTCACCTCTTTTGGATGCACATGAGCAAAGATCGATAGTCTCTTGACGATTTCAAGGGTATTGAGCCCATCTTTACGAATGTGAAGCAAATGATGCTCACCTTCGCCAGTGGCAGTAAAAGGCAAAATCTCTTGTACTTGGAAATCACTGTTATGGGTACGCAGATCGGCTGTTGATACTGGCTTGCCGTATAAATAATGTAATTCACTCATATCGCTAACTTGTCTCACTAAATGTTTTGCTAAAATTTGACTGATTTTTCAACTAAAAGACCATTAAAATCTATGGCGATTCGTTTGGACTAATGCTTCTAACTGATTTTATAACTAATGACGCGTGCTTAATCACATAGAATTTATGCTGTGATCATCAGCACCACAGCTTCTACTGCGATACCTTCTTTTCGACCGGTAAAGCCAAGCTTTTCTGTCGTGGTCGCCTTAACATTGATATCATTAATATCTGCTGCTAAATCTTCAACCAATACCGCACGGATAGCTTCAATATGAGGAGCCATTTTCGGTGCCTGAGCAATAATAGTGACATCTAAGTTAGATAGCTTGTAACCCATCTCTGTCGCTAACTTATAGCAATGTCTCAGCAGCACCCGACTATCGGCGCCTTTAAACTCGGCGTCAGTGTCAGGAAAGTGCTTACCGATATCGCCAAGCGCCATAGCACCTAAAATCGCATCAGAGATAGCGTGCAGCACGACGTCACCATCTGAGTGGGCAATAAGTCCCACTTCATACGGCACATTAATCCCACCGAGAATAAGCGGTGGTTCGCCGCCAAATTTATGCACATCAAATCCGTGACCAATTCTAATTTTCATCGCGATACCTGTCTGTCTAACTAATAGGCGCCATTACAGCGCTTAAATTGAATTTTTGAGAAAAAGTGATGCCAATTGCAGATCATCTGGATGGGTCACTTTAATATTATCCGCCCGCCCAGTCACCACAGCAGGCATTACCCCTGCCCATTCCATTGCAGATGCTTCATCGGTAATCTGTGCGCCAGCGGTTAATGCCGCGGCTAAATTTTGCATCAAGCTTGCGACAGGGAAAAACTGCGGCGTTAAGGCATGCCAAAGCTGCTCTCGGCAAACGGTGGCAATAATAACCCCATCTGCGCTGGTACGCTTCATCGTATCACGCACAGGTGCAGCCAAAATTGCACCTTGGGGATATAACTCTGCCGACTCAATTAACTTATCGATATCTTGGTGGGTCAAACACGGACGCGCCGCATCGTGTACTAACGCCCAAGCATCATTATCAGCAAGCTTTAGCCCTGAAAGCACAGAATGGGCTCGCTCTTTTCCTCCGATAACACAATGCAGCTTGGGGTGATTAGCTTGTGGTAGCTTAGCAAAGAAATCATCGGCTGAACTAATGGCGACAATCACCTTATCAATATTAGGATGCGATAGCAGACAATCTAAGGTATGGCCAAGAATAGGTTGTTGATTGAGCATTAAATACTGTTTGGGGATCTCTGCGCCCATGCGGCTACCAATCCCAGCAGCAGGGACGATGGCAATAATTTGTTTAGGGATTTGGCTCATAATTGAGCTCCATGTAATAACGACATCTTTCTATCATTGGCGTTCGACTTTAGTGAATACACAAATAATCACTGAATATTAATCATTTGATTTATTTCCACGCTCGCCGCCCACTACGCGAAAGAAGGTTTCCCCCTCTTTGACCATACCTAACTCATTGCGGGCACGCTCTTCTAGCGCTTCCGTGCCACTTCTAAGATCACTAATCTCTTCTCTTAAGACTTGGTTACGGGCTACAAGTTGCGCATTACTTTGCTGCTGGAGCTTAATTTGCTCCTGCAGATGGAAAGATTCAGCTAAGCTCTTTTCCCCAAACCAGAGGCGATACTCAAGCATGGCAAGTAAAGCGATTAATACAATAAGAAGGCGTTTCATGATTAAAAATAGAAAGAAATTGAGAATATTAGACAGATAGTACAACAAAAAAGGCCACCGAGTGGTGGCCTTTTTAAAGTTTATCGCGATTTATGCTTGACCTTTGATCTCTTTAAGACCGTTATAAGGGGCTTTTTCGCCTAACTGCTCTTCGATACGCAGTAGCTGGTTGTACTTAGCAACACGGTCACTACGGCATAGTGAACCCGTCTTGATTTGACCAGCAGAAGTCGCAACTGCGAGATCGGCAATAGTCGCATCTTCAGTTTCACCACTACGGTGTGAAATCACAACCGTGTAACCCGCTTCTTTCGCCATGCGAATCGCAGCTAGAGTCTCAGTTAATGAACCGATTTGGTTAAATTTAATCAAGATTGAGTTAGCAATATTATTATCAATACCGCGCTTTAGGATCTTAGTGTTCGTTACGAACAGATCGTCACCAACAAGCTGGATCTTATCACCCATGATTTGAGTTTGGTAAGCCCAACCATCCCAATCTGATTCGTCTAGACCGTCTTCGATTGAAGCAATTGGGTACTGCTCAGTTAGCGACTTAAGGTAGTCAGAGAAACCGTTAGCAGAGAACACTTTGCCTTCACCAGCAAGATCGTATTGACCATTTTTATAAAACTCTGATGCCGCGCAATCAAGTGCCAATGTTACGTCAGTACCTAGCGTGTAACCCGCTTGCTCAACCGCAACCTTGATGATGGCAAGTGCATCAGCATTTGATGCAAGGTTTGGTGCAAATCCACCTTCATCACCAACAGAAGTGCTTAAGCCTTTAGACTTAAGCACACTCTTTAGGCTATGGAAAATTTCAGCGCCCATACGTAGTGCTTCACGGAAGCTCTTAGCGCCAACAGGCTGAACCATGAACTCTTGGATATCAACGTTGTTATCTGCGTGCTCGCCACCGTTTAAGATGTTCATCATAGGTACAGGCATAGAATATTGCCCAGGTGTACCATTTAGTTCAGCAATATGAGCGTATAAAGGCATGCCTTTAAATGCAGCAGCCGCTTTTGCAGCAGCCAAAGACACCGCTAGAATCGCGTTAGCGCCTAACTTATCTTTGTTTTCAGTGCCATCTACATCGATCATGATTTGGTCAAGTTCAGCTTGCGCTGTTGCATCTTTACCTATCAACGCATCACGAATAAGTCCGTTGATGTTTTCAACAGCTTTAAGCACACCTTTACCCATGTAACGCGCTTTATCGCCGTCACGTAATTCTAGTGCTTCACGGCTACCAGTAGATGCGCCTGACGGTGCAGCAGCCATGCCCATGAATCCGCCTTCTAAATGAACTTCAGCTTCAACAGTTGGGTTACCGCGAGAATCCATGATTTCGCGACCGATAATGTTAATAATCTTAGCCATAATGCCCTCGATTTAAGTTTTAAAGATAAATTTAAAGATAAAAGTAAAACGGAATTCTGTTCATCTCAACTTACACAAATTAGGTATAAAACAGTGGCCAACTCAGAGAGTTTCATTGCGCTTTGGTCAAGGTGTATGAGCTGGCAAAAATAATGCGATTTAACTCATTGAACGCTGTGCTCTCGCAGGGTGATAACTGTTTTATACCAATCGGTATTACAACGCCATAAACAAAAAAACCGCTCCCATAGAATGGAAGCGGTTTGGTTTGTATTTAGTCTTCTAAATTACGTTTTTGGTAGGTGTAAGCGGCGGCTATAAACCCTTCAAATAACGGCTGACCATCACGAGGCGTCGATGTAAATTCAGGATGGAACTGACCTGCTACAAACCATGGGTGATTTGGTAACTCAATCATTTCAACCAGTGAGCGATCTGCTGATAAACCGCTAAAGATTAAGCCTGCTTTTTCAAGACGATCTTTATAGTTGTTGTTCACTTCGTAACGGTGACGATGACGTTCAACACATGTTGTCGATTTATAAGCTGCAGCTGCTTTAGTACCTTCTTCAAGGTGGCATAGCTGAGCGCCTAGACGCATAGTGCCGCCTAAATCAGACTCTTCGTGACGTTCTTCAACTTGGCCATCTTCGTTGATCCATTCAGTGATCAAACCAACAACTGGATGCGGAGTTTCTGGTGCAAACTCAGTTGAATGTGCGCCTTCAAGGCCTGCAACATGGCGCGCAAACTCAATCAACGCAACCTGCATACCTAAACAAATACCGAAGTAAGGTAGGTTATTTTCACGAGCGAACTGGGCCGCCATGATCTTACCTTCAATACCGCGCTCACCGAATCCACCTGGTACTAAAATACCGTCTAGGCCTTGTAGGACTTCATCGCCCTTAGCTTCAACATTTTGTGAATCAATATACTTGATGTTAACTGACACGCGGTTAAATAGACCGGCATGCTTTAATGCTTCGTTAACTGACTTGTATGCATCAGGTAGTTCAATGTACTTACCTACCATACCAATAGTGACTTCACCCACTGGGTTAGCTTCTTGGTAAACAACTTTTTCCCACTCAGCTAAATCGGCTTCTTTACAATCGATGCCAAAACGCTTAGTCACAAGTTGGTCTAAACCTTGTGCTTTTAACAACGCAGGGATCTTATAGATACTGTCTACGTCTTTTAGTGAGATAACGGCACGCTCTTCAACATTACAGAACAAAGAGATTTTTGCTTTTTCATTTGCAGGGATTGCGCGATCGCCACGACAAACCAATACATCTGGAGCAATACCAATTGAACGTAACTCTTTAACTGAGTGTTGAGTAGGCTTAGTTTTCACTTCACCTGCTGCACCCAAGAAAGGAACAAGCGTCAAATGCATAAATAGCGTTCTTTCACGGCCAAGCTCAACACCTAGCTGACGGATAGACTCTAGGAATGGTAGTGATTCAATATCACCTACCGTGCCACCAATCTCAACAATCGCCACATCATGACCTTCACCACCAGCAAGCACTTTCTCCTTGATAGCGTTAGTGATGTGCGGAATAACCTGAATGGTTGCACCTAAGTAGTCACCACGACGTTCTTTACGAAGCACTTCTTCATAAATACGGCCAGTAGTAAAGTTATTACGACGGTTCATCTTGGTACGGATGAAACGCTCATAGTGACCTAAATCTAGATCGGTTTCAGCGCCGTCTTCTGTCACAAACACTTCACCGTGTTGTGTTGGACTCATGGTACCTGGATCTACGTTAATGTATGGATCCAGCTTCATAATGGTTACGTTTAGGCCGCGAGCCTCTAATATTGCAGCCAAAGAAGCTGCTGCAATGCCTTTACCTAGTGATGAAACAACGCCACCAGTAACGAAGATATACCTTGTAGTCATGCTGAACCTGAGAAAATGAGTTGGAAATATGTGCTTGTAAGAAAGCACTAGGACGGGGAAATATTATACCAAAGCAAGCGGGATTCGACAAACTACAATTAACTTAAAAAGTAAGTTATTTATTTGCTTCATCCTGTTTAACTCTATCCCAGTAGCCATCAAGCTCTGTTAATGTATGTTCAGTCATGGCTCGACCATCTGCTTGAGCATAGGCTTCAACACCTCTGAATCGTCTTTCAAACTTATGATTTGCTTGCCTTAATGCCTTCTCAGGCTCAACACCCAAGTGTCTTGCAAGGTTCACAACAGCGAACAATAGGTCACCCATTTCGTCTTGCACTTTTTGAGCATCAATGTTTTCTTGCTCAACTTCAAACAGCACCTCATCGATCTCTTCATGGATTTTAGCCACCACAGGGTCAAGCTCAGCCCAATCAAAGCCAACTCTAGCAACGCGCTTTTGAATTTTAATCGAACGTGATAACGCCGGTAAACTCAGTGGAATATCATCCAATACCGAATTTAGTTCGCGCTCGCTGCGCTCATTGGCTTTTAACTGCTCCCAGTTTTGCTTAATTTCAGCAGTGCTAGTTGTGGCTAACCCCTCAAACACATGTGGATGACGGCGCGTTAATTTATCGCAAATACGCTTAACCACGGTATCGAAATCAAATAAGCCCTGCTCTTTGCCCAGCTGGCAATAAAACACCACTTGAAATAGCAGATCGCCTAGCTCGTCAGGTAGCTCATCAAGCGCCATTCTCTCGATGGTATCGGCAACTTCATAAGCCTCTTCAATCGTAAAAGGCACTATGGTTTGAAAATCTTGCGCTTTATCCCAGAGGCAACCTGTTTGTGGATCGCGTAGCTTTTGCATTATTGCGAGCAAAGGCTGGGTATCGCCAACGTGCTTAGTCATTCATTATTCCTTGAGCAATCTTGCTTAAAATATTACAAAAACATGAGCAGGCTCAGCCTAATATGCAATACCGTTTATACCATTAAAAACGGCAACCTCAGTTGCCGTTGTATTACGTTGCTATTGTGTCTTAGTCGTGTGCCTAGCTATATCGAATTAGAGCCTACGAGCCTGCATGACCCCATCGACCTGATTTATCTTGGATATCACTTTAGATAAGCCATCAAGATTATACAACTCAAGCTCTAACTCTATGGTTGCAGTTTGGGTTTTAACATCAGAGGTTGAACTGAGTGCCATCACGTGAGTTTTTTCAGCCGCTAACACCGAGGTTAAATCCCTCAGCAAACCTGAGCGGTCATTGGCTAAAATACTTAATCGAATTTTATAACCACCTGAATAATTCTCGCCCCACACCACTTCAACTGAACGTTCAGGTGAGGCGCGGACTAATTCTTTAACTTGGTCGCAATCGGCTCTGTGTACTGAAATACCGCGACCCTTAGTGATAAAACCAAAAATTTCATCGCCTGGCACCGGCTGGCAACACTTAGCAATATGGCTCATCAAATTACCGACACCATTGACTTCGACTTGGCCTTTTGCCTTTTTAATCGACTTGCTTTGGCTCTTTTTAACTAAGTCTTCAACCGCTGCTTCATCACTTAAATCTTTAGTGCGCAGACGACTCTGAACATGATTAACCACTTGGTTAAGGCGGATATCGCCCCCACCAATCCCCGCAAGCAGATCATCCATACTGACGAGATTAAAACGCTCAACAGCAGAATGGGCATCTTTAACATGCAACTGGCTTTTGGTTAACTCGGCTTCAAGCATCTCTCGGCCAGCAACGATATTTTTATCTCTATCTTGCTGTTTAAACCAGTGCAGAATTTTCGACCTTGCTCGAGAGGTGCGAATATATCCTAAATTCGGGTTCAACCAATCACGCTTCGGGTTTGGATGCTTAGAGGTGATGATCTCTATACGCTGACCCGTCTCAACTTGATAAGTAAACTGCACGATACGGCCATCGACTTTAGCACCAATACATTTATGGCCAACATGCGAGTGAATGTAATAGGCAAAATCAAGTACTGTTGAGCCTAGGGGCAGGTCAACGACCTCGCCGCTAGGGGTAAATACATAGACGCGGTCTTCAAATACCTGACTACGCACTTCATCCACTAAGTTACCGCTTTCGGCTACATCTTCTTGCCACTGCAAAATTTTACGCAGCCAATTGATCTTCTCTTCATAGCCACTTTGTTTGCTATTGGCGCTACCCTCTTTATATTTCCAGTGCGCTGCCACACCCAGCTCGGCATCTTCATGCATCTGCTCGGTGCGGATTTGGATTTCAACCGTTTTATCTTCAGGCCCGACAACAACGGTATGAATTGACTGATAACCGTTTGGTTTAGGGTTAGCCACGTAGTCGTCGAACTCTCGCGGAATATGCTGCCACAGCGTATGCACCACGCCTAGCGCGCCATAACAGTCTTGTAAACGATCCGTCACGATACGTACAGCCCGCACATCAAACAGCTCATCAAATGTAAGCTGCTTGCCTTTCATCTTCTTCCAAATACTGTAAATATGCTTTGGTCGACCGTATACTTTTGCACGGATCTGATCTTTATCTAAACGAGACTGAAGCTGGCTGACAAAGTCATCGATAAAGGTTTCTCTATCGAGGCGCTTGCCATCAAGCTGCTTAGCAATATCTTTATAGGTCTGTGGGTGCAAGTAGCGGAACGAAATATCCTCTAGCTCCCACTTAAGCTGACCAATACCTAAGCGGTTCGCGAGCGGTGCATAGATATCGGCAATTTCACGGGCAACGAGCACTTTAACTTCTTCGTCGGCGTTCTTTATTTCGCGTAATAAGCAGATACGCTCGGCAAGCTTAATCACCACCGCGCGCACATCTTCCACCATGGCCAACAACATCTTACGAATATTGTCTATTTGCGGTTCGCCATTACGAGTTTGATTATCAATTTTAAGCGCGCCAATGGCATTCATGGTCTCAACACTTGACACCAAGACGGCTAACTTAGCGCCAAACTCTTCTTCAACATCAGCTTGAGTAATAAGCCCTGCATCAAATACCACAAACAAAATAGCTGCTTGTAAGGTTTCAATATCCATATTAAGCGGCGCGAGGATCTCAATCATCTCGCGCGCTCGTTTAAGCACGGTAACGCTCGCCTCTTTCTTTTGTCCCACGAGCAGTTCGACCCGTTCTATTAAGGTCAAAAGAGTTTGAGCTTCAGAAGCATCACTTATATAACGTTGCACCCATTCTTCTAATTGAAAATCAGGGTCGCTAAAATGTGCTTCACGAACAGATACCATGCGATTTAATTCCTTTACATGCAGTAGATAGCGCCTAACAAGCACTTAACACTATCTTTTATATTCATACGCTCTATCTTCAGCATTCAGCGTTTATTGTCAATCAACAAAAGCTGACAATTGCTACTTTAAACACCGATAGAACCAGAGTTTCATCAATCAGAGCGCTAAGTCCGCCTAGAGTTCCCAAAAATTCTGGTTTTATACGTAAATGGTGGTTATTTCTCCAGCTCAAATAATGCCATCGACTCTAAGTGATGGGTTTGAGGAAACATATCAATTAGGCCAATCTTTTTGAGCTGATAACCTTGCTTCAAAATCACTTCACTGTCGCGTGCAAGACTGGCAGGATTACATGAAACATACACTAATGCTTTGGGTTTGAGCTTCTTCAGCGACTGCATGCTTTCATAAGCTCCTGCGCGAGCCGGATCGATAAGCATCTTGTCTACTTTGCCAAGCCAAGGCTCTTTGGATAGATCGGCGCTCAAATCAGCATGGTAAAAAGACACATTATCTAAACCGCTTAATTTGGCATTCACTCTCGCTTGAGCAACCATTGCGGGCACGCCCTCAACACCAATCACCTCTGCGCCATTTTTAGCTAACGGCAGGCTAAAATTGCCAATACCACAGAATAGATCTAACACTCGCTCGCCTGCTTGAGGGGATAACCATTCAACCGCTTGGTTCACCATAGCTTGGTTCACAGTGCTATTTACTTGAATAAAATTACCCGGCGAGAAATTGAGTTTTGTTTGGCTATTTTCAAAACCATAATAAGGCTGTTCGCCCGTGCCATTAAGATGCTCACACTGGCTGTCATCATCTTGCAGCAGCACGATGACATCGTGCTTATTTGCAAACTCGACTAAACGCACCTTATCTTTATCGTTTAGGACTTTAGTGACGCGTAATACGACAAAGTTACCGTTATCAGCTTGAGTTAACTCTACGTGACCCAGCGCTTTTTTACCGCTTAACTGATTAAGCATAAAGGCAAGGTCTGGGATCAACGCCGATAAAGGCTCAGCCAACACAGCACAAGACTGGATTTCAACCACATCACTGCTACTGTTTGCTCTAAATCCAAGGCTTATATGCTTGGTATTTTTATCATACCAAGTGGCTAAGCGTGCTCGTCGGCGGTAGTGCCATGCGGCGGCGCTGATCGCTTCACAAATTTCGCTTGCCTCAGCCTGAGCAAACTTATTCACCAAATCGACTAACGTACTGGCTTTATGTTGGCGCTGCGCTTCAATCTCAAGATGTTGTAAATCACAACCACCACACTTACCAAAATGCGGGCATTTAGGCTCAACTCGCTGCGCCGACACCTTGTCAACTTTAAGTAACTTAGCCCGAGAGAACTTCTTTTTTTGCTCGGTTAATTGCACCGACACAGTCTCATCGGCTAATGCGCCATTAATAAAGACTATTTTTCCATCGTGGTGGGCAATCCCCGCACCCAGATGGTCAAGTTGAGTCACCTTCAAAGACAACTTTGACGATAATTGCTTAGATCTATTTGGTTTTGCTTTAAAAAATTGTGCCATTTTGCTCTCTAAATAGATAAAAAACTGGCCAAAACAGGTTAATATCTGGCAGTCTATCGATTACTCACATTATATTAAATGGTAACCCATACAAAGAATGAATGATGCCAACAATATGACCAAATACAGCCTACGTTCGTGGGTTCTGGTATTGGCGTTAGCCCCAACAGTATTAGTGGGCATCTTATTGGGTGGCTATTTTACCATAAATAGATTCTATGAACTTGAAGATACGCTCATAGAACAAGCAAGTAATATTATTGAGCCCCTAGCCATTGCCGCAGAAGTTGGACTTGAAAATAAAGATTTCGAGACAACAAAAAGACTTATCACCTCAGCGCAATTAAATAAAGCCTCCCTGGTGCAATTTATTGCTATTTTTGATGATAACAATCGGGTCGTAGTCACTTCACACCATTATAAAAACCACGAAGTCATGCGGTTCGACAAACCTTTAGACTCGTTACTGCGTACCGAACTTGAGCAAGTTGGAGATAGCATGATTTTGCGTGCGCCAATTTTTAAGAGTGGCAATGTTTCTCCACAGGGCGTTAATCAAAATCAACAAGCGGGCTCTGACATTATAAAAATTGGCTACATTGCCATTTTAATCAATAAAGAAAATGCGCTACTTCAGCAACACAGAGCCGCTGTAGCGGCTTTTATTATCGTCTTAATCGGTGTGCAGCTAAACCTATTCTTTACCTTCCGTCTGGTTAAAAACGTGACTCAGCCCATTACTGAAATGGTACGTGTCGTTGCTAAAATCCGTGAAGGCAAACTCGATACCCGCGTAAAAGGTAACTTAATTGGTGAGCTTGACTTGCTAAAGCGCGGTATTAACGCCATGGCAGGCTCCTTGTCGGAGTATCACGATGAGATGCAGCAAAACATCGATCAGGCAACCTCTGACTTACGTGAAACCTTAGAGCAGATTGAGATCCAAAACGTTGAACTCGATATGGCTAAGAAGCGTGCCCAAGAAGCCAGCCGCATTAAGTCTGAGTTCTTAGCTAACATGTCTCACGAGCTAAGAACACCACTTAACGGTGTGATTGGCTTTGCCAAGCAACTATTAAAAACACCATTACACTCAAGCCAGCAAGACTATATTCGTACCATTGAGCGTAGCGCCACCAACTTATTAGGGATCATCAACGACATTCTCGATTTTTCTAAACTCGAAGCCGGTAAAATGGTACTTGAGAACATTCCCTTTTCTCTGCGCGAAACATTAGAAGAAACGGTTACCATGTTATCGAGCACTGCCCGTGAGAAGGATCTAGAGTTAGTTATCGATGTCGATTCTCGCATTCCAGAAGACGTCACTGGTGACGCTATGCGTTTTAGCCAAGTCATCACTAACTTAGTCGGTAACGCCATTAAGTTTACCGATAAAGGCAGCGTGCAGTTAAAACTGCAACTTGAAGAGATAAAAGATCAAAAAGTTCACCTGCGTTGTGAGGTCATAGACACAGGCATAGGCATCGATGAGCAGCAACAATCGTCACTATTCCAGGCATTTGGTCAAGCAGACTCATCAATATCCCGCCGTTTTGGTGGTACAGGGCTAGGACTTGTTATCACCAAACGATTAGTGAATCGTATGGGTGGGCAGATAGGCTGCTACTCAGAAGTTAAACAAGGTTCAACCTTCTGGTTCTCTCTACCGTTAAATATCAGCCAATACACTATTAACGATGCGCTGCCGCTAGCGACACTCGAGGGAAAAAGCATTCTCCTATTTGAACCGAGTAGCCTGGCACGACATGCCATAGAGCGAATGTTACAGCGCTGGGGACTAAAGGTTTCCATCGCTAAAAATATCAAACAGCTAGAGTTTATTATTACCCAATCAAACCCTACTTTTGATTATGGACTAATTAGCTGTCGTGCTGTTGCTGCAACTCATCAGCCCGCTACGGTACTAAAACTTGTAAAGTCTAAAATCGATTACCTGCTGCTAATTTCTAATTGTTCCGAGCAAGAAGAGATCTTTTCCCAAATACGAACCTATATCGATAAGCAAGTTTCTATGCCCGTTGGAGAGCGACAGCTGTCAAACTCACTTCTCGATTCGCATTCGAGCTTAATGACCCAAGCACTGTTCCCTATCGAGTCAACACTCACGCCAGCAAAACGTGAAAACTTAAGTGTTCTTGCCGTCGACGATAACCCTGCGAACCTAAAGCTGATTGATACCTTGTTAAAAGAATTAGTGACTCAAGTTCAAGTCGCCGATAATGGTGAGTTAGCCGTTAAGCTCGCTAAAGAACGCAGTTACGATCTTATCTTTATGGATATTCAAATGCCGGGTACCGACGGTATTACCGCCACCAAACAGATAAGACATAGCTCTTCTAACCGTAACACACCGATTATTGCCGTTACTGCTCATGCTATTGCCGAGGAGAGAGAACGTATCTCTTCCAGTGGTATGGATGGTTATTTGCCAAAACCTATCGATGAGGCTGCGTTAAAAGGGGTCATCACTCGCTGGAAGACCAAACCTAAGTTTACTCACTTTGATCAGCGCACATTAAATTGGGATCTTTGTTTGACCCAGGCCAATAACAAGCCAGACTTAGCCTTAGACATGTTAAAGATGCTGTTAAAGTCTTTACCAGAGACAATTGAACAGATAGAACAGGCTCTTTCAAGTTCAGACAATGATAAAATGCTCGCTTGCATCCACAAGCTTCATGGAGCTTGTTGCTATTGCGGCGTGCCGACTACGCAGAATCTTTGCCGAGAAATAGAGTCTGGATTAAAGCGCGGCTTGACAATAGACGATGTTGAACCAGAAATACTAGAGTTACTTGATGAGTTAACTAAGGTAGAATCTGCCGCTAATCAAGTGATCTCCCAGCTATCAGTGGATATATAAGATGACAAACAAACAGGGATTTTTTAAACGTTTAAAAGCATTAGAGTTACCTCAGAAAAAGCTTTTTGCGGTTGCCCTATGCCAGCGCATGCTGCCTAACTACCAGCTTTTCTCTGAAGTATGCGAATTTGGCGATCCTAAAGTACTCGACACCTTGCTAAACCTACTTTGGCAGTCGATGTACGATAACAAGCTTAAGCTCAACATAGATATCTATCTTGAACGCCTTGAAGTCAATACGCCAGAGCCTGCGGATTTTGATGTTTATGGTGTGTACCCAGCGATGGACGCTGTTGTTGCGCTAACTTCGCTTATCAGTGCACTACAGAGCAAGGTTGAAGAAGATATTGTCAATATCAGTAAATTGTCTTCAGCGACTGTAGCTAACTATATCGAAGCGACTTGTGAGCAAGAGTTTAACAATGAAGATGCCTTAGATGATTACATCTTCGCCCATGAAGTGATGCAGGAAGAAAAAGAGATGCAAAGCTCTCTGTTAGACATCATTGAAGAGAACCCAAACATGAAGGCCGAGTTTATTAAAGAACTGCGCCGAGAAATTGTTGAAATTGGTGTTTCTAACATTGGTATCGAAGCAAGTCGATAAGCTAAACATACCCGTTTAACTAAGCGCACACTGGTTCACACCCGTGCGCTTTTTTATTGGCGGTTTATCATCGCAAGCCTACAACTCACATTGAAAGCCGCCGCTTTCAGACCCTGAATTAAAACAGAGACTTCAAGCTAAGACTAAAGTTATCAAGCCCAAAAATACTGCACTCTTAGGTCTTAGGCCTCAACTCTGCATTGAAAATAGGCTATCCGCCTTCGACTGCATAAATTCTATAAACAGTTTAACCTTTAACGGCTGATGGCTACGTTGATGGTACAAAATAGATATCCGTCGTTTCTCACCGTTCCACTCAGGTAATAATGCTTCAAGCTGACCCGCTGCCAATTCCTTTTTGACGAATAGTTCAGGTCCGTAAAGAATACCGCCATTATCGATGGTCGCCTCCACCGCGCCATGTAAGTCACTTAATGTCAGTTTAGCTTTACCATCATAATAGAAAGACTCGCCATTGGAATGCTTTAGCGACCAGTTATACAAGGGCCACACTTTAATTAAGTCATGATTTCCCAACTGACTAGGGTGGCTTAATTCAGGCGCGCGCGATATATATTGCTTTGATGCAAATAAGCCATAATTGAGCACACCGAGCGAACTTGAGATCCAAGATGAATCAGGCTGTGTCCCTCCGACAATCGCCACATCGACGCCTTCATCAATTAAGTCGATGACGTTATTGTTTTGCGCAATATGCAATTGAATATCAGGATAAGCTTCACAAAACTCATTCAGCGTCTTAATAAAAATCATCGAGATAATCGACACCGGGGCAGCAATGCGTAGCGTACCCTCAGGCTTATCTACCGTTGATCCACTGATACCGTCAAACTGTGAGATGATAGATTGATACTGCTGAAACAGCGCTATGCCCTCTTCGGTCAGTCTCAGTTTACGCGTATTGCGCATTAATAGTTGCTTATCTAATACGGTTTCCAACTTAGTCAGTTTACGGCTCACGGTCGCAATTGGCATATCGAGCTCTTTGGCCGCTTGAGAAAAACTCCCCGCATTAACCAAGTGCACAAACTGATAAATTAGCTGTAATTCCAAACCAAAGTTGGTACTCATCGATATAAATCCTGCCGTTCAAAACAATTAAAACCGTCGAGATTGACCTTAGGTCAATAGTACACCAATGCACAACTATGATAATGTGTCAGCTCAATAATATACGTATTCCCCTGTTCTTGAAGTCGAATAATTTATGCCAGCGACGTTAACGCCACTCCTTGCCGTATTCGGTATGATGCTAATTGGTTCCTTAGTACAGAAGTTAAAACTCTTACCCGCTGAAACCGATCAGGTGCTAAATCAATACGTCTACTATATCGCCTTTCCTGCCATCATGCTGATCACCCTAGCGCAAACACCGATAAGCAATATTCTTCATTGGGGTTACATCGCAGGCTTTAGCTTTGCCATGTTCATAAGTTATGTTATCACCTATATAGGCTCTGTGTTTTTCACCCCTAAGCACAGTGCAGTAGCGACGATGCGCGCCTTAAATGCAACTTTTGGTAACACCGCATTTATTGGTATTCCTTTAATGGCCATGCTATTTCCTCAACAGCAAATAGCTCTCGCGGCCGCAGCCATTGCCAGCCTACTGTCAGTCGTTATATTTGCTGTTTCACTCGTGTCTTTGGAAATCATCAGTAATAAGCATCAAGGATCAGCACTTAAAATAATGATATTAGCGCTAGCTAAAAACCCCATTGTTGTGGGGAGCTTAATTGGGATCAGTTTGTCGGCCCTATCAATAACACTTCCAGACAGCCTTGCGTTGATGATCCGTCAATTTGGAATGACATCAAGTCCTTGTGCACTGTTTGCTATTGGAATGGTACTTGCCAAATCGGGACAGTATCAAGACTCATCACAACTCATAAGCCTTAAACAGGCAATTGATATCAGCATCATCAACATAGTGAAGCTATTTATTCAGCCGCTATTTACCTACCTACTCATGCTCTGCTTCAATGTGGAGCCCAAGCTTATTGCCATGGGAGTGATACTGGCAGCCCTGCCCACAGCAGCAAGTGTTTACCTATTAGCCCAAAGGTATCAGACTCAAGTCATTACCAGTGCACAAGGGATCTTACTTGGTACCTTAGTCACCTTCGTGAGTTTGCCCTTACTGGAAGCTTTTCTAATCGGCTAAATAAGATTACGAATAAATAGGCTACTTAAGTGTTATCGATAGACGGCGTAGAATGCTAAAGGCCAAAATAACAATCAACAATCAACCACGCCAAAGCAATTAACAAAAAAACACACAAAACCAACCAGTTCGAGCACTTTAAACAAAATAGACTTACTTTAGCGATTAAAGATCGTGATGCTCATTTTATAAAGAATATTTACCTTAAAAATAGCTTGGTTAAAAAGTGATTTGTAGATTATTATTCGCCCCCTTTTTTCTCAACTGCTCAAAAAATGACAAAGCTCGCTGTTTCCTTCTTGTTAATTATGACCTTATTAGGTTCACCATTCGTACAAGCTTTCGAACTTGCACCGCAAGATAAAACCTTTCTACAAAATAAGAATGTACTTGTCGTTGCTATGCCTAGCGCGGGTCTTCGTACGCACTGGAACATGGCGTCATCAGAGTTTCAAGGACGATACTCTGAGTACATCATTGCACTAGGTCAGCAGCTAAATATCAAGATAGAATTTCGAGAGTACAATAGCTTAGATAAACTTCTTGGGGCGATAGTCTCAGGAGAAGCCGACTTATCCCTTGGGTTTTCGTCAACCGTTGAGCGAGAAAAGAGCTTACTCTTTTCAGTACCTGTATTTAAAAACTACCAGCTAAAATGGCTGCGTAACTCGACTTATCGTAACACCTCGCCATCTGACATGAACTGGGTATGCATTAAAGACTCATTTTCATGTGAAGCCACGGCAAAGTTTAGCGTTAAATCTCTGATTAAAGTCGAGTCATTAGATAGCTTGATACATCATTTATCGACAGGGAAAGCCGATGGCGCGGTGATCCAGTTTAGTGCTGTTCACCATTACTATCAAACTGTAGCGGTCGGTGATTGGCTAGGTGACATAGTCTTTATTGAAGATACAGAGCCGGTCTTATCGTCATTTGTCACGGCTAAGAATAATCCAACGTTAATGAAGATATTGAATCAATATCAGCAAGTGCACCAACATGGTCTCGCCATACAACCTTTTAACTTTAACAACCTAAGCTTATTGCACAATGAATTAGCTCTTGAAGCAATCTATCAGCATTACAACAGAAAAACGATTCACTATACGATCGAAGAAGACCTTTATCCCCTGTCATATATTCAAGAAGATACAGGTGAAATCTCAGGCTACATTCATGACATCATGAAGATCTATGCCCTTAAAACTGGTTTGAATTTTGAATATGTGTACCCAAACGGACGCGATGTTGATGAGATGCTCGAACAAGCTATTGTTGACTTTATTCCCGGACGCTTTACTACTCAGCCCAGTGATATTTCTACGCAACCTTTTTACACGGTAAATTGGTCGACCATACGTACCACCAAGCCATACGTTCAAACTAAAGTGGCAATATTAGCTCGTACCAACCATATATCCATACAAGATACGTTTAGCTTCCTTAGCAATACACCTGTCATATATTCTGATTTTACCAAGCTAAAAAAAGATATTAAAAACGGTGACATCACCCATGCTTACATTCCAGAAAGCATTGCCCAGCAATATCTGTACTACGGAAATGGTGAAGACTTCGAGTTGATCATAGATGAGCAACCACCACTAAAAAGTCTCATGAGTATAACGCTGAACTCAACATCATTTGCCCTAAGAAATATGCTTGATGTCGCTATCGCCATCACCACAGAAAATGAAATATCGTTAGTGGTTCAACATCACGAAAAGATCCACACATTGTATGGCTATGATAAAAAACAAACAATTAACGCGATTATATTACTATTAATATTGGTGGCCATCTCAATTCTTGTGGTTTTCTTATGGAATAAAAAACTAAAAGTATACTTGTCCGAGGCCATCGCCAACGGCAAAAAATCTAACGATGAAATGCTGTGGTTAATCACTATATTAAATAGCTTTCCTGGCATGGTGATTATTTCAGACGCCAAGGGTAAGCCGTTATTGTCTAATCAGGCATATAACGACTACATAGCAAATGCAGCGCCTTGCTCCTTTATCGATATTGAAATAGCTCATAGATCAAATATGACTAATGAAGGGCTAGCAACAACGAGTAATGAATGCTTCATTGCAGGCAAGTATTATCGTGTTTCTCGAGAAGTGGTGCATCATAATGATGGCCAAGCGTATCATATTACTGTTTTTACAGACTTTACTGAACTTAAAGCGTCAAAGCGGCAAGCTGTTGAAGCCTTAAAAACCAGAGAGTCATTTTTAGCTATTATCAGTCACGAGTTGAGAACACCTTTAGCCGCAATGATGGGCTTAATGGAATTGCTCAGCCCTGAATTGAAGTCATTAAAGAATAAAGAGTTGATGAAAAACGCTCAGGCTTCTGCTGAACGATTGAAAGGTTTAGTGAACGATATATTAGACTTTTCAAAAATGGAAGCGGACCAACTACAGCTGGATAGCTACAACAGCAGCTTATTTGAAGAGCTAGGCTCGACTCTTAGGCTTCTGGCTGCAAACATAAAGTTTAAACAAGTTAACTTTATTCTTGATTGGCAACCCACCACCTTATGCTGTGCTGAATTAGATTGGTTACGCCTTAGTCAAATAGTCAACAACCTAGTCAGTAATGCAATTAAATTTACCCAACATGGATTTATTAAGGTCTCTGTTAGCAATACCAGCAATGTACTCTCATTAGTTATTGAGGACAGTGGTTGCGGTATGACTCCCGAACAACAACAGAAGCTATTTCAACCGTTTGTGCAAGCTGATGCCAGTATTAATCGAAAATACGGTGGTTCAGGACTTGGTATGTCAATTGTTCAGCACCTAGTTGAATTAATGGGCGGGCAAATAACGGTAACAAGTGAGTTAAATCGAGGCACTAAAGTGACAGTAAATTTGCCTGCAGAATTTACTGCTTTAGATCTTGCCCTTATCAGCGAGGCGTATGCTCATGATGAAGCGATTAAAAACTGGCTTACCCTATGGGGCGTCACCCTGAATCAAAATGCAACTGGGGTACTGACAGTCGAATCTACAGCAGAAGCGAACAATATCTACCCCGATCTGTTATTAAGACAAATTTTGCGTTCTAACCCGCACAGCAAAGCGCTAGCTGATGCAAAAAATAAAAGATACCTAGGTAAAGTTTTAGTTGCCGATGACGACGCAATTAACCGTTTCTTATTGCAAAATCAGCTTAGTAAGCTTGGCGTAGACGTTGTAACCGTTAACGATGGTCTAGAGGCACTGCTTTACTTAGCCGCCAATAAAAATAACGTATCACTACTGATTACAGACTGTCATATGCCAAACCTAAATGGCTACGATCTCGTGCGCCAGTTGAGAGCGAAACCGGAGTTTAACAACTTACCTATTGTTGGCTGCACTGCAGAGGACTCACGTCTGGTAGCAGAAAAAGCACACCAAGTTGGTATGAGCGAAGTGTTATATAAACCTTACTCTTTCATCTTGCTTAGCGAGGTTTTGGGCCGTTACTGCGTCGAGCAAAGCAATGACATGAATCAAGAGGTGCTCGAATGGCTACGTGACTATAGTGCTGAGGAACAACTTGAATTGTCTGCCGTCGTCAGAGATTCATTACTGGCAGATAAAACTGATCTCGTAGAAAAAAACATCCCCTTGTCAGCACTTGGACACAGGATTAAAGGGGCAGCAAATGCACTGGGCTTAAATCAATTGGCCACAGCGGCGGCCAACTGCGAAACGGTTGCCCCCAATGATGTGCCAGAAGCCATAAAGCGAATTGTCAGCGAGATAGATACTATTGTGAACGCGATTAATCGATGGCTCATTGAACAGAATCAATAACAATACGCCTGATGAATTTAGCAGCATTAGCTGCAGCCGATATTTAGTTTCTGGATAACACTTGCTATGCAATCATTTCAAACACTGAAAGTACTTGTGATCGATGATGTGCCTACCTTCCTATTTACCATCAAAAGTATGTTGGTAAAGTTAGGCTTTTGCGAAAACAATGTACTGACATCTAAAGCCGCCAAAATGGCCATTACTCTTGCGTCAAACAAGCAGTTTGATGTGATTATTTGTGATTTCAACTTTGGTGTGGGTATGAACGGGAAACAATTGTTTGAAGAGTTCAAGCACCTAAACCTGCTGAGCGATGAAGCCGTATTTATATTAGTCACGGGAGATAATTCCTCCGCCACAGTCAGACCTATTCTTGAGCTGAAACCTGACGAGTATTTATTAAAGCCTTTCAATGCCATTACCTTAAAAAATCGCTTATCTATCGCCATTAGGCGCAGAAAAAAGTTATTAGGTCTTTATACTGCTGAGCGAAAATTAGATGCCCACCAAGGGCTACAACTATGCGACGAAATGGCACCATTCCATCCTGAATACTACTTTGTCATCCAACGCTTTAGAGGCGTATTCTTAACGATGCTGGAGCGTCATGAACAGGCTAAAATAGTGTACCAGTCTACACTCGCCAAAAAAGATCTGGACTGGGCCAAAGTTGGATTAGCCAACTCGTTAGCGAACCTAGGGCAAACCGAGGAAGCCGATTGTATTATCAACCAATTGCTTATCTCTTTACCCAACGATACACGAGTAAGAACTGAAGCTGCCTATGTAAAACTTAAGAATAACGATATTCCTACGGCGATATCGCATCTAGAGCTAGCCAGTCAACTTGTACCGGGTAATTCTGAAAGAGAGCAGATCATCGTTAACCTTTGCCTTTCAGTTAACGACTATGACCAGGCACTTGAGCGCTTTAGGCTTTATCAGGAGATCAACAAAGATACCTACCGAAATAATGAATACGCCAAACTGAGTTTGATCCGTACAATTCTCTATTCAGCCCGCACTTCTCACAAAAGAAATACCTTAATTGAAGAAGCGAAACATCACCTTCGCCTATTGATGGACTCAAAAGACGAGTCGATTAAAAATGAAGTCACACTCATTAAAGCTCATATCTCGATTGAGTTAGGCTATTATCGCAGTGCCATCAGTATGTTAAAGGGCTTACACTCTAAGGGGGCTTTTCAGCACTTTTACGCCGCGTTTCATTATGCATGGCTACTAAATGTTATCAGTGTTGAAAATGAATTTGATCTAGCAATCCAATGGTCTAGCGAAACGTTAGGCTATGAGACAAGTCAGATTATTTTTTCGAGTAAAGTCGCGATGCTCGATAGTTTAAAAACGGGAAATGAAGTAAAAAGAGTCTGGTTAAAAGAGCAATATACCTTAGTAAAAAATAACGGCGCAGATAAGTTAACCCTTCTTGAAACCTACTTAGCAATAAATGAAAAATCACCACTGTTAAAAACCGTGTGTTTAAATATTATTAAATCGCTGTCGTATGTGTGGCCTCGGCAATACGGTGTAGCTCAAGTTCTGGATGTCATTACTCGATGCGACAATGTTGTCAGGCAGCTTTATATCGATGAAGAGCTAACCAGCAACAATTACCAAGGTTATTACCAATCAGCAATCGACAAGTGTAAAGGCCGCGCCGAATAAGTTGCCCACGGCATCTAAAAGCTAACCATTAAGCGCACCAATCAGCTAACTAAAGTCGCTTGGTGATCACAACCCCAGAATTGGTTTGCTGACACACTATTGGACACAAGCTGCTCACCATGGCGAAGCCATGTGCTAATAAGCGAGAGCTAGGGATAGCGAACTGGCCGTTAAACACGGATGTTATTGGAACACAGAGGCCACGAAGAAAGGCAACAGCTCGTAGTAAGCTCACATGTCACTACTTCTGTGGGACGCTATAAAGCCCTCCTTGGCCGCTCAGCGGTTTCATCCTTGAAACCGAAGCCAAATCACAAGCCACCCAAATCACAAGCCACCCATGTCAAATCAACAAGATAGTGCCACTTACCGGTTTCAGCTTCCAAGCCATATTAAACTATCAAATCATATTTTTAGATTGGCGTTTTAAGAAGAGAAAATACCGATTAGCAATGCATTTTGTTGGAAAGTGATAGATTTTAAACGAAGAGAATCAGCTCATAGAATAGTTCTATAAACTTAATAAGAAGATTGTTTGAATGCTTAACCTGCCTTGAGGTACTCGCAGCTGTGCGCGAAATGCCGTCGTCGCTTTTCTAGATGTTCACAATAATGAGTTAGCTCTTGTAAACTACCTACTGGTCCATGGAACAACTTACCAAATTCTGAGGTGAGCTTTATCCAGTTGCCACTCGGAATATTGAGTCTATTCAGTATGTTTTCTGCATTAGCAGAAATGGTTCCTTGTTTATCATCCCGAATGATTCGACCCGTTTCATCAACAAGCGTTAGATAATCTTCAAGGCAGAAGTTAATGCCTTTTGGTTGCAGCTTTCTCTCATGACCAATAAAGGGCAATAACTTGGCAGGCTGTTTACCTTTGAGTCCTGCGTTTACTCTCAGTTGCAGGCTGGTATAGTCTGATTTTTCAGGTGTCTTAGCCACCTTAGCTCTGATGGGATTAAGCTCCACATAGGCCATACAGGCAAGTACTGCGGCTTCATCAAGTAATGCTTGTGACTTAAAGCGTCCTTCCCAAAAATGCCCTGTGCAGTTGTCTTCATAATTAGCTTGCCTTGCTATCGGTTCATTAAGGCAACGCATAAACCAACTGATATCACAGAGACGTGAACGGTAAGCCGCTATTAGATGTTTTAGTGCTGCTACCATGCACTCCTCAATCACGTCACCTTTAACAAATTTCTGGGTTAAATCAGTACCGTTAAACAGCTTATGCCATTGTTCAACAACATCCCTATCAGTCCAGGTATTCACCGTTTCTAGGTCAATATAGAGTACGACATGTAGGTGGTTACTCATCACTGCATAAGCTGCGACATCAATCGCAAACACTTCTGTTAACTTCAGAATTTGCGACTCTACCCAACCACGGCGATGGTCATAGTTCTTGCCTGTGTATTTATCATCACCACACAAATAGGCGCGTCGAACTACACGGCTACAACAGTGATAATACGGCGTGTCTTCAAGGCTAATTAAGGTACTTCTTGCTCGCGGCATAATAACCTCCTACTTCAGTATTCACTAAAGTTTAGTCGGAGGTCTCAAATCCCGCCATTTAGGCTGGGTGTCATGAATTCTGAATGAATTCTGCGCTGCCATTTAGGCTGGGTGTCATGAATTCTGCGACTCTAAAGCGACAATTTGAATTAGCAGCCCTGTAGCCACAGCTCAGAAAAAAATGTAATGCTCCTTCATTCGAAGGTTAATACACTTTGGGGCAAAAGTGAGTTGCACATTCCCTCACCCCTTTGAAAAAATAGCTTTTTATTTCTACACTGATAAAAAGTTAAACTAACACTCAAAAATGAAAATGTGATTAAGCTCAACGGATTTATCAACCAGCTATTTACTGTATAGATAAACAGTATATACTGTTTAACCATACAGTGTTTTGATAAAGGACATCACTATGCTTTGCCAACTCAGCATCAACAATTTTGCTATTGTGCGTTTTTTAGAACTCGACTTTAAAGCCGGCATGACCAGTATTACTGGTGAAACTGGCGCGGGTAAATCGATTGCTATCGATGCCCTCGGGCTTTGTTTGGGTAATAGAGCCGACGCTAATACCATTAGACCGGGTGCAACTAAGGCCGAAGTAAGTGCCCGCTTTTTATTAAATGATACGCCTGCGGCTAAGCGCTGGCTTGAAGATAACGACCTTGAACTCGATGATGAATGCATCTTGCGCCGCACCATAAGCAGCGATGGCCGTTCACGTGCTTATATTAACGGTAACCCGGTACCGCTGACGCAAATAAAGTCTCTTGGACAATTGCTCATTGGCATTCACGGCCAACATGCACACCACGCCATGCTTAAGAGTGAGCATCAACTTACCTTATTAGATAGCTATGCTAACCATAAGATGCTGATCGACAGCGTTACAGCCAGCTACCACAGGTGTAAGACTATCGAGAAACAGCTGCACCAATTGCAGATGTCGCAGCAGGAGCGTTTAGCGCGTAAACAACTGTTGCAGTACCAAGTTGAAGAATTAAACGAATTTGCCATCAGCAAAGGCGAATTTGAATCGATTGAAGCCGAACATAAAAAACTGGCCAATAGTACCGCACTGATTGAATTATGCCGCAGCCAACTGCATATTTTGCAAGAAAGCGACGAGGGCTGTGTCGAATCACTCCTTAACACCAGTATTAGCCAAGGGCAGGACTTAGAAAGCTATGATCCACAACTAGGTAATGTTGTTGCCATGCTTAACGAAGCCCTTATTCAGGTACAAGAAAGTAGCAGTGAGCTTGAGCGTTACTTAGATGGCTTAGAACTCGATCCTGAATACTTTGCCCACTTAGAGCAACGGATCTCAAAAGCCATGCAGCTTGCGCGTAAGCATCATGTCTCTGGTAATGAGCTATACGGCCATCACCAGAGTCTGTTAGATGAGCTAGTTGATTTAGGTTCTGATGATGACAAGCTAGACGATATTCGTGAGCAGCTTAATGCGAGCCGATCAGCTTATCTGCAACATGCTAAAAAGCTTAGCCAGAGCCGCAGCCGTTACGCTAAAGAGCTAGATAAACAGGTAACTCAGTCAATTCATGAACTCAATATGCCTAAGGGTAAGTTCACTATTGCGGTAAACTTCAATGAAGCGGTTACCACTCCCACTGGTTGTGACAATATCGAGTTTTTAGTCTCAACTAACCCCGGCCAACCACTACAGCCAATAGCTAAAGTGGCGTCGGGCGGTGAATTATCGCGTATTGGTTTAGGTATTCAGGTTATTACAGCGAAGAAAGTCTCTACCCCTACGCTTATTTTTGATGAAGTGGATGTGGGCATTTCAGGTCCGACTGCAGCAGTTGTAGGTCGTATGCTACGTAGCCTTGGTGAATCGACTCAAGTATTTTGTGTCACACACTTGCCGCAAGTTGCCGGTAATGGCCATCAACATATGTTTGTTAACAAAAGCAGCAAGGCGGGTAAAACGGAGACATCAATGGTAGCGCTGGATAAAACCCAACGTATCGAGGAGTTAGCACGCTTACTCGGTGGTGATACCATAACAAGCAATACCTTAGCCAACGCTAAGGAGCTACTGCTCAGTTAACCTCTTGTTTTAGGCTAAAAACAAAAATGCAGAGCTAAGCTCTGCATTTTTTATGCTTTAAACAGCGATCAAGCAAAGTAGTAAGCTAAACCTTGTAGACAAAGTAGCGAAAAAATACCCGCGAGTACATCGTCAATCATAATACCAAAGCCACCATGAACCTTGGCATCAAGCCAGCGGATCGGCCACGGCTTTAAAATATCAAATAGACGAAACAGTAAAAAACCAATAGCCAACCATTGCCAACCTGCTGGAGCGGCAATCATGGTGATCAGTAGTCCCGCTACTTCATCCCACACAATCGCACCGTGGTCATGTACGCCCATATCTTTAGAGGCTTTATCGCAAATATAAAAACCGGCCAGAACACTGATAAGGGTTAGTGCAATATACCAAGGTAGGCTCAACGGCGCCATTAGCAGATATAGTGGAATAGCAGCGAGAGTACCAAAGGTACCAGGCGCTTTAGCCGCAAGACCAGAGCCAAACCCTAAAGCCAAAAAGTGGATAGGGTTTTTTAATGAAAGCTTGGTTAATACAGGATCTTTAGAGAGTAAGTTCATTAGTTAAAGTGCTCAAACCCTAAGTTAATAGGTTCAAATGGCTGGTTATTGCTAAGCAATTTCAATTGCCCACCGGTACAGATCTGTCCAATTTGGGTAAATTTTACGCCCGATTCAACGAGTGCAATCTCTAACGCCCCTTTTTGGGCTTCTGGTACAGTGAATAGTAACTCATAGTCTTCACCACCCGTTAACGCATAGCTCAGCGCCATCTCAGGGCTTGCATTACGCTTAAGTTGAGCTGACATTGGTATACGATCAACATTAATAATAGCACCAACTTCAGAGCTTTTAAGCACATGCTGAATGTCGGACATTAGCCCGTCAGAGATATCAATGGCGCTTGAGGCAAGTGTGCGCAGTGATTGCCCAGCTAGCACCCGCGGAGTAGGCCTGTAATGACGGTTTATCAGATAAGCTCTGTCATCGATGTTCGCCTCAGCTTTATTTCGCAGAATATCTAAGCCTAATGCCGAGTCACCTAGGTTTCCTGTCACGTAGATCCAATCACCATTTTTAGCCCCACTTCGAGTCAGCCCACTACCTTTAGGTACTTGGCCATTAATGGTGATGGTGATAGAGCGTGGACCACGTGTGGTGTCGCCACCGATAAGTGCCACGCCGTAATATTCTGCTATGTCAAACAAGCCAGCACTAAAGTCAGCGAGCCAAGCCTCATCAACCTCGGGTAAGGTCAGCGCTAAGGTCATCCAAGCAGGTTCTGCGCCCATTGACGCTAAATCTGATAGGTTTACTGCAAGTGACTTATAGCCAAGCTCCCTAGCAGGCATGTCAGGAAAAAAGTGCACATTTTCAACTAAAGTGTCACACGAGATGGCAATAGACTTGTTTTCTGCGGGCTTAACTATGGCGCAATCATCGCCAATACCAATCACAACGTCTTTGCGAGACTGGGCACGCCCAGTAAAGAAGCTTTCGATTAATTGAAATTCTTTCACAATACCAATCACAAATAAAAAGGAAAGTTCAGGGAGAGTGGAGATAAATTAAACCAGACCGTCACTTTAGCAAAATGAGAAACTGCATGCTTTGCTCTAAGCGGAAATGCGCGGATGGTTATGACTTCCCTGTCGGGTATAACAAAAACGGCATCCTAGGATGCCGTTTCTATTAACTATCTATTGCGCGCTACCAGCTTATCGAGAATGCCGTTAACAAACTTATGTCCATCTTCTGCGCCGAATGCTTTTGCAAGCTCGATAGCTTCGTTAATCGCTACCTTATAAGGCACATCCTTGCGGAATGTCAGTTCATAAGTTGCGATACGTACAATCGCTTTTTCAACTGGGTCCACTTCATCAAGTGGACGAGTCAAGAATGGAGTAATTAACTCATCCAATTGACTCTTCTTTGTTGCAACGCCACCTAAAAGCTCACGAAAGTAAGCGATATCGACGCCATCAATAACTTGTTCAGTTAGAAACTCATGCTCAACATCAGCAATATTGTTACCACTTAGCTGCCATGAGTAAATGGCTTGAACGGCTAAACGGCGGGCCTTACGGCGCTCTGAAGGCTTCATTAAATTGTCCTAAATTACAGCTGTTCTTCAAGTGCTTGCAGAACGTTAACCATTTCTAGCAGACCAAGTGCAGCTTCGCCGCCTTTGTTACCTGCTTTAGTACCCGAACGCTCAATAGCCTGTTCAATGGTATCAGTGGTTAAAACGCCGAATGAAACTGGAATATCAAACTCAAGTGCAACTTGAGCTAGTCCTTTATTACATTCGCCTGCAACAAAATCGAAATGAGGTGTACCACCACGGATAACCGCACCGAGTGCGATGATACCGTCAAATTTTCCGCTTGCAGCAACACGGCGTGCAGCGAGTGGCAGTTCAACAGCGCCAGGCACTTTAACTACAGTGATATTTTCATCTGCAACTTGGCCAAAACGCTTAAGAGTGTCAACCGCACCATTGAGCAAACTATCAACAACAAAGCTGTTAAAACGTGAAACTACGATCGCAACTTTGGCGTTTTTCGATTCGATATTACCTTGAACTACGTTCATTTATCTTACCTAAATTAGCTTAATTACCCAGCATAGGGACGGAAGAGGCAGTATGATACCACAGCACTCCGCGCTGATCGCTATGCAATTAATAAGAAAAGTGTGAATTTAAGCCTCAGGCTGACAATCAACCTGAGGCCAGTATTTATTCTGCTATATATTCAGTTACTTCTAAACCAAAGCCTGAAAGAGAGTGATATCGCTTTGGTGAGCTCAGTAGACGCATCTTGGTTACGCCAACATCCGCTAGAATTTGTGAACCAACGCCAACTTGACGTGATGTACCCTGCCACTTAGCAGCAACAGGAGTACTGCCATTATCTTCAGCTTCGAATGCTTTGACTTTGGCTAAAATGTCACTGCTGTGCTCATGGTTACCCAATAGCACCAACACGCCACCTTCATTGCTAATGCGCTCCATTGCTTTTTCTAATGGCCAGCTACGCTGTTGGTCACGCTCTGAATGCAATAAATCATTGAAGGTATTTTGTAGATGCACACGCACTAAGGTATTTTCAGTCACCTCACCTTTAAGCAGTACATGATGCAGCTGATTATCAATAGTATCGCGGTACGTCAGCATGTCGAACTCACCAAAACGCGTTGGCAGTTTACATTTAGCTTCACGTACGACACTGGTTTCTTTGGTGTTACGGTATTCGATAAGGTCGGCAATTGTGCCCATCTTTAAGCCGTGCTTCTCGGCGAAGATTTCAAGATCTGGGCGACGGGCCATGGTGCCATCATCATTAAGAATTTCAACAATAACCGATGATGCTTCAAAACCTGCAAGACGTGCTAAATCACAGCCAGCTTCAGTGTGACCCGCGCGAATAAGTACGCCGCCTTCTTGTGCCATTAGCGGGAAGATGTGACCTGGTTGCACGATATCAGATGGCTTAGCATCCTTACCAACAGCCGCAAGCACGGTTACAGCGCGGTCTTGTGCTGAAATACCCGTTGTCACGCCCTCAGCGGCTTCAATTGATACCGTAAAGTTGGTTGAGAACTGGGCATTATTGTTAGTTACCATCAAAGGTAAATTCAATTGCTGACAACGTGCTTTAGTCAATGTTTGGCAGATAAGGCCACGACCAAATGTCGCCATGAAATTCACGGCTTCTGGCGTCACCATGTCGGCAGCCATGATAAGGTCGCCTTCATTTTCTCTGTCTTCGTCATCCATCAAGATGACCATCTTGCCTAGACGAATATCTTCGATGATCTCTTCTATACTATGTAACGCCATGTTCAGACCTTTATTTATTATCACTTAATTGAGATTTAAGCCTTTTAGAGCATTAACTCTACCACAGTGAGTAAATGTAATGATTATTCTATTTTATTAAAGCAAATTTTATCGCAAAACCAGTCTTTATCTTAAGAAACCTGAGCGAGCTAACAATTCCATAGTCACTTCAGGCTTAGGAGTGCCATCTGGCTCTTGACTGCCATAACTCATCAATCTTTCTAGATGACGAGCAATTAAATCCACTTCAATGTTAACGCTATCGCCCGCTTTCAGATCCACTAAGGTGGTTTCACCAGCAGTATGCGGCACAATAGTCAGTCTAAATTTATGCCCCTGCACTTCGTTAACTGTCAGGCTCACGCCGTCAATCGTAATCGAACCTTTATGGGCAATATAACGGCCAAGCTCTACAGGTGGCGACAACCAAAACTCAATCGCTTGGCCACGAAACTGCCTGTCATCGACATGGGCAATACCATCGACATGACCACTGACCATGTGCCCACCTAAACGGGTCGTTGGAGTCACTGCTTTTTCAAGGTTAACCGCCTTGCCAACCTGATAATGAGAGAACCCCGTCAAACTGACTGTCTCCGCCGAAATATCAGCCACATAACCATCACTCATCAACTCTACGACGGTCAAACACACCCCATTGGTGGCAATACTGTCGCCAAGTTTAACGTCAGACAGGTCAAGCTTTCCGCTGGCAACGGTTAAGCGAATATCATCACCGCGACGTTCAACTTTTCTTAAGTGGCCAACTGACTCAATAATCCCAGTAAACATAAACTAATTACTCACTCTTAACGTTAAGCGGGTGTCTTTACCCACTTTGCGCTCATCGATTAGGTTGATACGCGGTAGTTCTGACATAGCTTGAAAATCATCAAGTTCAAGCAAGTTACGCCCCTCTGAACCTAATATTTTCATCGCTTGGTACAGCACGATTTCATTAGCAAGCCCTTGGTTCACAAATGCCCCAGCGAGGGTCGCGCCTGCTTCAATTAGCACGCTATTACAACTCTGGCCTAGCAAACTCAATAGCGCATTGAGGTCAATACGCGAGTCAACCGCGGGCAATATCTGACTTTGAACCTGAGCCGGCCACGCTGCCTGTACACTTTCTGGATACGCGATTGTCGACACCAGTAGAATTGGGCTTGTTGTATTAAATAAGTTTAGCTCAGCGCCAAGACGAGCCTGACTGTCTAATACCACGCGCAGTGGTTGATGAATTTCGGCTGGCGCAAATTCTTGGGTCAGCGAGCCTAATTCGCCATAGCGCACATTTAAGCTTGGGTCATCAGCAAGAATGGTTTCAACACCTGTGACTAAGGCGCAGTGGCGCGCACGAAGTCGCTGTACATCCCGGCGCGCTTCAGGCCCCGTGATCCACTTCGACACGCCATTTGACAGCGCAGTTTTGCCATCAAGACTCGCAGCAAGTTTTACCGTTACCCAAGGCAAGCCTGTTTCCATACGCTTTAAAAAACCCAAGTTAACTTGCTTAGCTTCTTCGGTCATCAGTCCAACATCGACCTCAATGCCCGCTTCGCGCAGCATAGCGATGCCACGGCCAGACACTTCAGGATTAGGGTCGGTCACGGCAATCACCACCCTAGTTACGCCATGTTCAATTAAGGCTTTAGCGCAAGGAGGCGTACGACCATAGTGGCTACAAGGCTCTAGCGTGACATAAGCCGTCGCACCTTTGGCATCATCGCCTGCCATATTTAAGGCATACACTTCGGCGTGAGGGCCGCCAGCGCGAATATGGTAGCCTTCACCCACAATTTCGCCATCTTTAACGATAACGCTACCAACACTAGGGTTTGGACGGGTGGTATACATGCCCTTTTGTGCCAATTCAATGGCTAGGCTCATCATTTGACTGTCTTCGATAGACCACATAATGGCGGCGATTCCGATTGTTCGATTGATGGAGGACTAAGCGTTTAGTTTAGCCCTTGGAGCAACAGGTTATTTTTGCAGTTTAGCGATTGCATCGCCAAACTCTGAAACATCTTCAAAGGCGCGATAAACAGAAGCGAAACGAATATAGGCAACTTTATCTAAGTTGACTAAATGGTCCATCATCAAGTTACCTATCATTTCAGATTTTACTTCACGCTCGCCTGTGGCGCGCAACGTCGATTTAATCTTAGTTAATGCCTGCTCAATTTGGTCCATAGATACAGGTCTTTTCTCTACGGCTCTTAACATACCACCGCGCAGCTTTTCTTCATCGAAGGGCTGGCGACTGCCATCTTGTTTCACTACGCGGGGCATCACAAGCTCTGCGCCCTCAAAAGTAGTAAAACGTTCGTGGCATTGAACACACTCTCTACGTCGGCGAACCTGATGGCCGTCAGCGACTAATCGCGAATCAATCACTTTTGTGTCAGTTGCGCTGCAAAATGGACAATGCATTTAGCCTCCGTTTAGAAATTAGGTCGTGTCTCTCACTGGATTTAACTCAACCTCAGCAAGTGGGCTCGAATCAAAAAAGTATGCTCGAATAATAACAAAAATGGCCGCATAAATGCGGCCATAGGAGTCTACCTGATTTAACGCTTAAGGTTAACCGTAAACAGGGAACCTAGCGCACAATTCCAGAACCTGGCCCTTTACGCGTTCGCTAACGGCAAGATCTGAAATGTCATCAAGAATGTCACACATCCAGTTAGTTAGAAGCACTGACTCTTCTTCACCAAATCCACGACGGGTAATTGCTGGTGAACCAATACGCAGACCAGAGGTTACAAATGGTGAACGTGGATCGTTTGGTACTGAGTTCTTGTTCACGGTAATGTTAGCATTACCCAGTGCAGCGTCAGCATCTTTACCTGTGATGTCCTTGCTGATCAAATCAAGCAAGAATAGGTGGTTATCAGTACCACCAGAAACCACATCATAACCACGCTCAATGAAAGTACGCGCCATGACTTTTGCGTTAACAACCACTTGCTCTTGGTAAGTGGTAAATTCTGGGTCTAGTGCTTCTTTAAATGCTACCGCTTTAGCCGCGATAACGTGCATTAAAGGACCACCCTGTCCGCCAGGGAATACCGCAGAGTTTAGCTTCTTATAGAGAACTTCATCGTTGATTGCAGATAGAATCAAGCCGCCACGTGGGCCTGCAAGCGTCTTATGCGTTGTCGTTGATACAACATGTGCATGTGGTAGTGGGTTTGGATAGATGCCAGCAGCAACAAGACCAGCTACGTGCGCCATATCAACAAATAGGTAAGCACCTACTTTATCAGCGATTTCGCGGAACTTACCCCAATCAACAATACCAGAGTAAGCACTGAAACCAGCAATGATCATCTTTGGCTTGTGCTCAACAGCAAGACGCTCAACTTCAGCGTAATCAATCTTACCTGTTACTTCATCAATACCGTACTGAACCGCATTGTAAAGCTTACCAGAGAAGCTCACGTGAGAGCCGTGAGTCAAGTGACCACCGTGTGCTAGGCTCATGCCTAAAACAGTATCGCCGCCTTGAAGCAGTGCCATAAATACCGCTGCGTTAGCTTGTGAGCCAGAGTGTGGCTGAACGTTAGCGTATGTTGCACCAAACAATTCTTTAGCGCGTGAGATAGCAAGTTCTTCAACGATATCTACATGCTCACAACCACCGTAGTAACGCTTACCAGGGTAACCTTCTGCATACTTGTTAGTAAGCTGAGTACCTTGAGCTTCAATTACACGAGGACTACAGTAGTTTTCTGAAGCAATGAGTTCGATGTGCTCTTCTTGACGGCGCGTTTCATCTTCAATTGCTGCAAATAGTTGTGGATCGTAATCCGCGATATTCATATCTTTCTTCAGCATTACTCACTCCAGCTGTAAAATTCTTCTAGTAGGGTTGCGCGGTATGATACAGCGCATTTGATCACAATCCCAGTATTTACAACATGAAATTACTTGCATTTCTAGATGAGAGAGTTTTGTAAAAAGCACTAGTCGGTGTAAAAAACCATCAACACATCGCCAACTGACTTATGTGTTAACTGTGAATTAAACCGCTCCAATTCAGATTTAAGTTCTGTATCGAATCAAGTAGAATTGGCGCCATTCAACATAGAAAAAATACAATTAAAGAGAAATAACATGGCTCAATTTGTATATAGCATGCTTAGAGTGGGCAAGATTGTCCCGCCTAAAAAACAGATCTTAAAAAATATCTCGTTAAGCTTTTTCCCTGGCGCTAAAATTGGTGTCTTAGGCTTAAACGGTTCAGGTAAATCGACCCTACTGCGCATTATGGCCGGGCTTGATACTGAAATTGAAGGTGAAGCTCGCCCAATGCAAGATCTAAAAATCGGATACTTGCCACAGGAGCCAAAGCTAGATCCTAATCAAACCGTACGTGAAGCGGTTGAAGAAGCGGTTTCAGAGGCTAAGAACGCACTTGTCCGTTTAGATGAAGTCTATGCACTTTATGCTGAACCTGATGCCGACTTTGACGCCCTGGCTAAAGAGCAGGGTCAGTTGGAGGCCATTATTCAATCGCAAGATGCTCACAACCTAGATGTGGTATTAGATAGAGCTGCAAACGCGCTACGCCTACCAGACTGGGATGAGAAGATTGAAGTGCTTTCAGGTGGTGAACGTCGCCGTGTTGCGATTTGTCGTTTGCTACTAGAAAAGCCTGACATGCTATTACTTGACGAACCAACCAACCACTTGGATGCTGAATCCGTTGCCTGGTTGGAGCGCTTCTTACAAGAGTACACGGGTACCGTTGTGGCCATTACCCACGATAGATACTTCCTTGATAATGCAGCAGGCTGGATCTTAGAACTTGACCGTGGTGAAGGTATTCCATGGGAAGGTAACTACTCTTCATGGCTTGAGCAAAAAGACGCGCGTCTAACACAAGAGTCGGCAACCCAAAGTGCTCGTCAAAAGACGATTGCCAAAGAACTTGAATGGGTACGCCAAGGCGCTAAAGGCCGTCAGTCTAAAGGTAAAGCACGTATGGCTCGCTTTGAAGAGCTCAATACTAACGACTACCAAAAGCGTAACGAGACCAACGAGCTATTTATTCCACCTGGGCCTCGTCTCGGTGACAAGGTTATTGAAATTACTAACCTGACAAAATCATATGGCGACCGCGTACTTATCGATGACTTGACCTTCTCAGTACCCAAAGGGGCAATCGTCGGTATTATCGGCGCAAACGGTGCGGGTAAATCAACATTATTTAAGATGATTTCAGGTGCTGAGCAGCCAGACAGCGGCACAGTTGAGCTAGGTGAATCAGTACAAATCGCCTCTGTTGAACAGTTCCGTGATTCGATGAATGACAAGAATACCGTTTGGCAAGAGATCTCTGATGGCCAAGATATCATGCGCATCAACAACACTGAAATTCCGAGCCGCGCCTACGTAGGCCGCTTTAACTTCCGTGGTGGCGATCAGCAAAAGATTATCGGTACATTATCAGGTGGTGAGCGTAACCGCGTGCATTTAGCTAAACTGCTGCAAGCTGGCGGAAACGTACTGTTACTCGATGAACCAACCAACGACTTGGACGTTGAAACATTACGTGCACTCGAAGAAGCGCTTCTTGAGTTCCCTGGTTGTGCCATGGTGATTTCGCACGACCGTTGGTTCCTCGATAGAATCGCGACCCATATTCTGGATTACCGCGATGAAGGTAAAGTGAACTTCTATGAGGGTAACTACACCGAATACTCAACATGGTTGAAAGAAACCATGGGTACCGATGTGGTTGAGCCACACCGCTTAAAATACAAGCGCATGGTTAAGTAACATCCCATGACGATTTAAAAAGGAGGCCCATCGGCCTCCTTTTTGTTTTTTGCAATAAAGTAAGCCTAAACCTGCCATTCTCAGCGACCCGTTCATAAACAAATAACCCCCAATTCAATAACAAAAAGCCGAGTAATTATGCGAAGATAGCTATCGGTATAAAATAGCCAATAAAAACAAGTCGTGCATTCGATACATTAAGCAACAAAAAGCTACCGACATTAAACGACGAAAAATTATGGACGAACAAAACAATGGATGACAAACACCCGCTCGCAGTTGCAGCCGATAACTTAGACACTGCCCCCTCGGTCAAAGCTGATGCTGAAGCCACGGCTCACGCTCCCAAGCCGAAAGCTTTTTTAAATAGCATCAACCACTTTCGTGGTATTGCGATTATCTTTATCGTTATGGCCCATTGCTACCGCCCAGCGGGTTGGCAAATTGAAACCTTTGCCGACAAAGCCTGGTTCAACTTGATGATGAATGGCACGGTGTTTTTCGTGTTTATCTCCGGCTTTCTATTTCATCATGTGTTTTATCATCGCTGGGATTATAAAAAATACATGAAGAGCAAAACCAAGTTTGTTTTTGTGCCCTACCTGCTACTTTCATTACCTTGGATTATTTGGCATATCACTGTCGGTACCGATCCTATGATGCATAAAGAGATCGCAGACATCACTGCCCCAATACAAGCTGCTAGCTGGTATGTCATCACCGGACGTACTCTTACCGCTTACTGGTACATTCCCATGGGCATGATGCTGTTCGCGCTATCGCCCTGGGTGATGTACTTAATCAGAAAACAGCAAGTGCTCTATTACGCCATCCCCTTACTGCTGATTGCCATCCTGGTTCACCGCCCAATATCAAACCTGAATGCAATTCAATCTTTAGTCTATTTCTTGCCAGTTTACCTGCTGGGCGTTTGGGGCTCAGCCCATCGCGATAAGCTATTTCCGTTTATCGATAAGTATTGGCTCCCTATGTTAATAGCAGGCGTTGCGCTAGCACTGATTCAAGCCCACTATTTTGGCGCCGGCGTGCTCAACAAAGCCCCATTTGAGATGACTGTGCCTGATTTAATGCTGCCACAAAAAATCTTGTTAACCCTCGTCATACTGGCGATTTTAAATAAGTTTGAGCATATATCGATTAAGCCACTGCAAAAACTCGCCGAGGTCAGCTTTGCGATTTACTTTATTCATCCTTGGATCACCACGCCATGGTGGATGATTTACGATAGCCCTGACTTTTTAGGTCTAGCAGGGCAAGGTAATATCTTTACCACCTTAATCGTCACCTTAGTGATTGTTGCTATCTCTTACATGATTGCCATCATCATTAAAAAGTTACTCAGTAAGCGCAGCCGCTACCTTATTGGCTGGTAATGAGTAAACTTTATTTAAAAATAAACCTTAACAATAAAAGCTAACTATAAGAACGATTACATTATGTCTAAAGCCATACTCTATGCTGCATTACTGCTTTTGCTGTCAAGTCAGCTTAGCGCCAATGAAAACTATCAGAACGATGGGCCTTATTTGATCCACGAAGCGATGACGAACCAAACAGCCACGGCAAACTCAAAGCCACAAAAATCAGACAAATCACATAAACAGATCGCTTATTGGATCTGTAATGCAGAACTTAAATCCACTGAGGTTAGTGAGCATAAACTTACACGTCCCGAAGACTGCGGCAAACTACCACAACCCATACTGAGTGATGCCATCAAACAAGTGATGCCAGATAGCTACAGCGGGATAAAAAAAGTGGTCGCTCTCAGTGATGTACATGGTCAGTACGATGTGTTGATAACCTTGCTTAAAAACCAAAATATTATCGATGCCGATAAAAACTGGGCCTTTGGTGAGGGTCATATGGTGATGACCGGGGACATGTTTGACCGAGGCGATCAGGTAAATGAAGTATTGTGGTTTATGTACCAACTAGACCGACAAGCCAAAGCCGCAGGCGGTATGCTGCACTTACTCATGGGCAATCATGAACAGATGGTACTCGGTGGCGACTTAAGATACGTACATGAACGTTACGACTTAGCCAGCGAGCTGCTCGATAGAAGTAACGACGCACTCTACGCCGATGACACCGAAATCGGCCAGTGGCTAAGAAGTAAAAATACCCTAGTTAAGATTGATGACGTGCTGTATATGCATGGCGGCATAAGCAGTGAGTGGCTTGAGCGTCAGTTAACTATCGCAGAGGCTAACCAGCTATTTCGCGCTAACATAGGCAGGCCTAAAGCGGAGCTTAAACAAGATGAGTTATTGAGCTTCCTGTTTTATGGTAACGGTCCAACCTGGTATCGCGGTTACTTTTCTGAGGCGTTTACCGAAGCAGAGCTCGATAAAATACTGGCCTATTTCGATGTCAAACATATCACCGTAGGCCATACATCTCAAAAGCAGGTGCTCGGACTATTTAATAATAAAGTCATCGCCGTCGACAGTAGCATTAAGCGCGGTGAACAGGGTGAGCTGTTACTAATTGAAAACAATAAATTAGTACGCGGTCTTTTCGATGGTTCTCGTCAAGCACTCTAGCCTTTCGCTTGCTATCTAGTGCACTAGGGGGATGTTTGCTGCCAGTGCATTAAGTTAGAGCGCAGAGCGCAGAACGTAGAACTTAGAACTTAGGACCTAGGACCTAGGACCTAGAACCTAGAACCTAGAACCTAGAACCTAGAGCCAAGTTTGCTAGTTAATGCTTGGTTAGCTTTAGTTTGAATATTGGCCAGTTAACTATCGCTAAGCAACAGCCCTGTTATGATCAACTTCACTCCACATAATTTAACCCCACATAATTTAACTTCTTTGCCATCCCTCAGCTTTACCGACTACTGCTCCCTAGCTCATAGATAACCTTCCCCGCTAACCGACCGATAAAATACAAACCTAGCAAAAGCCGTAACAAAGGTTTCAATTAGTTAAAATTGATAACGAGTTGATCGTAAAAGGTAAAGTATTAACTTCTACTTTTCTTTACTTTACATTGCTTTACCCTATGAGCTCGGAATTTTAACTAAAATAATCTCAACTTTGGCTGTGTAAGTAATCATCATGAAATCCTCCTATATTCTTATTCCCGTATTATTGATTGTTGCAGGCGCAATAACCTTCAGTAGTTTGACTGAAGCTAAGCGAACTGACACCAAAGAAAGACCTGTTCGCACAGTGCCTGTCGTTACTGGTATTGTTGAGCAACATGAACTTTCCCAGTCTCTGTCACTAATCGGTAAACTTGATGCGGAGCAGTCCGTTTATATTGCCCCGCAAATAGCAGGTAAGATCAAATCGATTCAAGTCAGTACAGAGCAAGAGATTGCTAGCGGCCAGATCCTTATTCAGCTTGATGACGCCAAAGCACAAGCCGCTCTAGCTGAGGCAGCCGCCTATTTAGCCGATGAGAAACGTAAGTTAAAAGATTTTGTAAAACTGCTAGATAAAAACGCTATAACCAAAACTGAAATTGATGCCCAAAAAGCCAGTGTTGATGTCGCCCTTGCACGTTTAGCCGCAGCCCAGGCCGATCTTGATTACCACTACCTAAGTGCTCCATTTGCAGGTACTGCGGGGCTTATCGATTTTAGTCAAGGTAAGATGGTGAGTGCTGGCACAGAGTTATTAACCTTAGATGATTTATCTAGCATGCGTCTTGATCTGCAGGTGCCAGAAAATTACCTGTCACAACTCAGCGTTGGCATGAAAGTCAGCGCAAAAAGCCGTGCTTGGCCAAAGAAAGACTTTATCGGTAAGGTTATCGCCATTGATTCTCGTGTGAATCATGACACCTTAAACCTTAGAGTTAGGGTGCAGTTTGACAATCCAAACCACCAGCTAAAACCGGGTATGATGATGTCGGCGACCATGTTGTTCCCCAGTGTGTCTGAGCCAGTGATTCCCGTGCAGGCGCTAGAATACTCAGGCACTAATCGCTTCGTTTATGTTGTTGGAGCAGATGGTATTGCTACCCGCACCAAAGTGACTCTAGGTGCTCGCATCGATAATGAAGTGCTAATCACCGACGGACTCAACATTGGTGACAAAGTCGTGGTTCAAGGCCTAGTCAATATGCGTGATGGCCTACGTGTAGATGATTTAGCCCCGTCAGCTCTCGCTAACAAAGAAACCGACAAAAAAGCGGATAAAGAACAACAAGCAAGAGGAAGCATCTAAATGTGGTTGTCTGATGTTTCGGTAAAACGCCCGGTTGTTGCCATTGTACTGAGTTTATTATTATGTGTTTTTGGCGCAGTATCCTTTACTAAACTTGCCGTACGCGAGATGCCTGATGTAGAAAGCCCGGTGGTGACGGTAATGACCACCTATGAAGGCGCATCGGCGACTATCATGGAAAGTCAGATCACCACTGCACTAGAGAGTGAGCTGACCGGTATTAGTGGTGTCGACCAAATTCAATCAGTCACTCGTAACGGTATGTCACGCATTACTGTGACCTTTCTTTTAGGCTGGAACCTCACTGAAGGTGTCAGTGATGTACGTGACGCAGTAGCGCGTGCACAGCGCCGCTTGCCTGATGAAGCTAACGATCCTATCGTGTCAAAAGACAACGGCACTGGCGAGCCTTCGGTCTACGTCAATTTAAGCTCGTCAGTGATGGACCGAACCCAGCTAACCGATTACGCCCAGCGCGTACTAGAAGATCGATTTAGCCTCATATCGGGTGTGAGCAGCGTTGATATATCTGGTGGCTTGTATAAAGTCATGTATGTGCAACTTAGCCCAGATCTCATGGCGGGTCGTAATGTGACTGCCGCTGATATTGTTAAGGTGCTTAATAAAGAAAACGTCGAAACACCTGGCGGTGAAGTTCGTAACGACACCACTGTGATGGCAGTGCGCACCGCACGTTTATATCAAACCCCCGCTGACTTTGAATACTTGGTTGTTCGCACCGCTGCCGATGGCTCACATATCTATTTAAAAGATGTCGCTAAAGTCTTTATTGGCGCTGAGAACGAAAACTCAACCTTTAAAAGCGATGGCGTAGTCAACATCAGTTTAGGCGTGGTGGCGCAATCAGATGCCAACCCACTGGAAGTTGCGCAAGATGTGCATAAACAAGTTGACCTGATTCAGCAGTTTTTACCTGAGGGCACAAAGCTGATTGTTGATTATGACTCAACCGTGTTTATCGACCGTTCGATTGATGAAGTCTTTAGCACCATAGCGGTAACGGCCTTGTTAGTTATTTTAGTACTGTATATTTTTATTGGCCAAGCGCGAGCAACATTGATCCCAGCGGTTACTGTACCGGTATCGCTAATTTCAGCTTTTATTGCCGCCAATATGCTTGGCTACTCGATTAATCTACTCACCCTGATGGCGTTGATTTTATCAATCGGTTTAGTGGTTGATGACGCTATCGTAGTGGTAGAGAACATCTTCCACCATATAGAAAAAGGCGAGCCGCCAATCCTAGCGGCCTATAACGGTACACGTGAAGTCGGCTTTGCGGTTATGGCCACCACTGCCGTATTGGTCATGGTGTTTTTGCCTATCTCGTTTATGGAAGGCATGGTCGGCCTGCTATTTACTGAGTTCTCAGTAATGTTAGCGGTGTCAGTACTATTCTCATCGCTTATAGCCCTAACCCTAACACCAGTGCTTGGTAGTAAAATTCTTAAGGCAAACGTTAAACCTAATCGCTTTAATTTAATCGTTGATAACGCCTTTAGGCGCCTTGAAGATAACTACCGAAAAATGGTAACTAAGGCTGTTTCATTGCGGCTTGCGGCGCCATTAGTGATTATTGCCTGTGTACTTGGCAGTGGTTGGTTAATGCAACAGGTTCCGGCACAACTCGCACCACAAGAAGATAGAGGCGTAATTTTTGCCTTTATTAAAGGCGCTGAAGGCACCAGTTATAACCGTATGGCAGCCAATATGGAGATAGCTGAAGACAAACTGATGCCGCTACTCGGCCAAGGCGTAGTGAAGTCTTTTAGTATTCAAGCCCCCGCTTTTGGTGGCCGTGCTGGCGACCAAACTGGTTTTGTGATTATCCAACTTGAAGACTGGAATGACAGAACGGTTAACGCGCAGCAAGCGTTAGGCGTTATTTCAAACGCCTTAAAAGGTATTCCTGATGTGATGGTCAGGCCATTACTGCCTGGCTTTAGAGGCGGCTCAAGTGAACCGGTACAATTTGTACTTGGCGGCAGTGATTATCAAGAGCTGTTTAAGTGGGCGACCATGCTTGAAGAAGAAGCCCTTTATAGCCCGATATTTGAAAGCCCTGAAATTGACTATAAAGAGACCTCACCTGAGCTGGTAGTGACCGTTGATAAAGAACGTGCAGCAGAGCTTGGGATAAGTGTTGCTGAAGTTTCTGAGACCCTAGAGATCATGCTTGGTGGTCGCAGTGAAACCACCTTTGTTGAACGTGGTGAAGAATACGATGTGTACCTACGTGGCGATGAAAGCAGTTTTAGTAACGTGGCCGATTTAAGCCAAATCTATATGCGATCTAACAAAGGTGAGCTTATCACCTTAGATACGATCACTCATATTGAAGAAGTCGCCTCAGCGCTAAAGCTCAGTCACAACAACAAGCAAAAGTCGATTACCTTAAAAGCCAACTTAGGCGAAGGTTATACCTTGGGTGAGGCGTTAGATTTCTTAGATCAAAAAGCAATTGAGTTACTACCAAGTGATATCACGGTTGCTTACACTGGCGAGTCTAAAGACTTTAAAGAAAACCAAAGCAGTATCTTTATCGTCTTTGGTTTGGCGCTATTAGTGGCTTACTTAGTGCTGGCGGCGCAATTTGAAAGCTTTATTAACCCGTTAGTGGTGATGTTTACCGTACCTATGGGCGTATTTGGTGGCCTATTGGGTCTGTATCTCACCGGACAAGGCTTAAATATCTACAGCCAAATTGGCATGATTATGCTAATTGGTATGGTGACTAAAAACGGTATTCTAATTGTAGAGTTTGCCAACCAACTACGTGATAAAGGTCTTGAGATTGAGCAAGCTATTATTGATGCGTCAGCAAGACGTCTGCGCCCAATTCTAATGACAGCCTTTACCACCTTAATTGGTGCTATTCCGTTGATCTTGTCGACGGGTGCAGGCTCTGAAAGCCGTATTGCGGTAGGTACAGTGGTGTTCTTTGGTATGGCATTCGCCACCTTTATCACCTTGCTAGTCATCCCTGCTATGTACCGCTTGATTTCAGGAGCCACCAAGTCACCAGGTTTTGTCGAGTCACAACTTGATAAAGCGATTGCTGAGCACGCGCAAATGCCCCCTACTCAGCAGTAAGTTCAACACCTCGCTTTTAAACTAAAAAGGAGCTCTATGGGCTCCTTTTGTTTTAATTAAAACAAAACATTTGTTGAGGACAGTATAGTTTGAACATCCTCAACATCATTTATAGCGAAGGCAGCTCACCACGAAGGACACCGAGGGCTCGAAGAAAGGCAACAGCTCAAGCCGTTTGAGAACTTGGAGGTTTACCTTCGTGTTCTTCGTGAAAGCGCAGCGCTTCGTGGTGAGATTACGCTTTTGAAACGTAAAACGATGACAACCATAATGCTCTCCAGTTCTCATAGCTCGCTACGTTCAACCTAGACGAGCCTCTATCTAACAATTTTGTGTGTCTCAATTATTTCTCTTTATTACATTCGACAGAGTGTATTGAACTTGTTCAAACTGAGAGCCATCTTGCAGCTGTACTGCTGTAACAGCAACATTACCTCCATCCTCAACATCAAAAGCCGTCTACACTTAAGCTTATCAAGCATTACTCACCATTAGCGGTCAACCATTAGAGCAATGCCTTAACCCCTTGGTAACTGCTATGCAAGAAACTGAATTTAGAAATGGCTTTAAGCGCAAAAACAACTCCAAAATCTATGAAACCGTGTGTATTAATGGTCAATTTATTGCAGATCGCCGCCTAGAGTACAATCAAGAACAGTTCCCCCATCACTCTCCTTTACATGCCTATGACCGTCGCCAAGATGACTATCACGAGGTAGATCTCTACATTTAATCCTAGATTTATCGCAACAGAGCTTCACTCAATAGCCAAGCTGCGCTATTGTCTTTGCTTGCCTATGAAAAGTCACCCTAGTGCAGCAACGACAATTGTCATCATTAAGCTATAGCACGCTAACCCAATGAGTACTCTGTGAAAAAAATTGCCCTTTTTGTTGATGTACAAAACATCTATTACACTTGCCGCCAAGCATACGGACGGCAATTTAATTACCGCAAACTGTGGCAACATTTAGGCTATGAAGGTGACATAGTTCAAGCGACCGCTTATGCCATTCATCGCGGTGATGATGGCCAACTCAAGTTTCAAGATGCATTAAAACACATAGGGTTTGAGGTAAAACTTAAGCCTTTTATTCAGCGCAGCGATGGCTCAGCTAAAGGCGATTGGGACGTAGGTATTACCATTGACATCATGGAAGCCGCAAGTGAAGTCGACGCGGTGATTTTACTATCTGGCGATGGTGACTTTGATCTGTTAATGCAAAAAATAAAACAACGATATGGTGTTGAAACCCAAGTTTATGGCGTGCCAAGTTTAACGGCTAAATCACTGATTGACTCAACTGAACAGTTCCACGAAATCAATGACAGCTTACTGCTGTAACCGTTACATTTTTTGAGTGAGCGACAAGTGTTATGGCGGACTATCTGTCCGCCATAATTTATTTATCCAGTTAACAGCCATTACTTTTCAGGTAAGTTGCTACAAGCCCGTTAACAGCTTATTGTTCAAGTGCAGTCGTATAACAACGCCTGATAACGCTTTGCCTGTGAATGCCAATCAAACCTCTGCGCCTTGGCGCTTTGCTGCATAGCATTCCAACGTAAACTTCCCACCATAGTGATAGCCTCATCAAAGGCCTGCAATAGCGCCGCGCCCTGAGATGGAATATCACCCCCCTCAAAGGTAAAACCTGTTTCTAGATGATGTACCGTATCTTTAAGCCCACCGATCCGATTAACTAAACAGAGCTGCCCCGCGCGCATCGCCAACATTTGGCTGATCCCACAAGGTTCAAACGAGCTGGGCATTAAAAATAGAGAGCCAAGCTTGTAAAGTTTATCGGATAGCGGTTCATCATAACCATCTAAGAAAATAAACTGTTGATGTTTAGCCGCTATGTCTGAAAATTCGCGGGCAATTTTTGCATCACCGCTCCCCAGCATGACAAAACGTGCATTAACATCGAAAGCAGCCATGCGCATCAGCAAGGCCTCTAATACCGTGCGGCCTCGTAAAGTGCAGTCGTCATTGTCGAGCTCAAAACGGCTACGCAGCAACATCACCTTCTGGTCCGTTAGGCGACCAACTGAGGTCATGATAAACCTAGTATCTTCAGTGTGAGTGGCCTCTTTTGCATTGGCACTGTTTAAATCGATATGATGAGTCACCTCTGCCAACCATTGCTGCAAACGCCATTGAGCAATAAAGTCTTGCGTTCTTACCTGTGCCTTGCCCACCTGCCATTGAATAATCGTGTTTAACGCCTGATCGATAAACTGCTTAGTTAAATCGACTCGGCCTTGTTGATTGGCTTTCTTGCTAGGCTTTTTCTTGCTAGGCTTTTTCTTGTTAGCCTCTTGCTTGGTAACTTCAGCATCTACATTGCTGCAATGCTCGTTATCACCGCCTTGTTCGACCTCTTTTTCAACATCTGCCAGTGCTTGTGGGTACATACAGCCATTAAGTATACCCACCAGGTTGTTGCGATTACGCTGATGTTGCAAGTCCAGCTCTAAGCCCTCGCCACCAAAGAACCCCTGTTCGGGTAATGAGGGGCTGAGCACCTCTAAAGCATAACTTGGCGATACCAAGTGAACCTTATCACTGAGTACAATACCAGCCCGCATTGGGTTAATGCAGTTGCTATAGCGTGGATCTTTAATCAAGCTGCATTGCTGTTCAGTAAGCTCGGCACTTAAGTACGGATACCAAGCTGCAAATGACGATGCCTCATCGTTAAAAGGCCTAATCCCCTGCAATGCCAAATTATGAATACTGAACACACAAGGTAAATCTTGCAAAAAACCATAGCGACTATCGAAGGCACGCAGCACTGCAAATAATCCGTTATGCCAATCATGCAGATGAATATGACTCGGTTTATCAGCAAAGTACTGCGCTCCGTCTTCAGTTAGAAAATCGATGCGCAGCGCTTCTGCAACAGCAAGATTAAACAAGGCAAACTTAGTGGCATCTTCTGCAAATGGTCTAGAGGCCTCACCTTGAGAATAAGCGCCATGACTGCCATGAAAAAGTGGATGTTCAAATAAGTAGAAATGACTATTAGCAAGCTTAGGGTTTAGTGCGCGGTACACGCCGACCTGTTGCTTTTCCCCTGAAAACTCAACGTCAACATCTGCCAGCCAATGTGCATTGGCGGCCGCTATCAATGAGCCAAAACTGGGCATAGCCACATCAACGGCAATATTGAGCTCCGCTAATGCCACAGGTAAGTCATTGATCACATCGGCCATGCCGCCAACTTTCGCACCAGCAATGGCACCATTTTCAGCGGCCAGCATTAATACCCGAGCCTGGGTAGCCTCAGTAGGCGCACGATTAAGCTCATTGCTTAGCGTATGGTTTTGGCTCAGACCATTACCCACGTTCAGCGCCTGAGTCTGGTTGTCGATATTATTGTGCGGCGGCATAAATCACTCATACCCCACAGGTAAGCCCAACATATCTCGCGTGACTAACACTTTACCTTTTTCCGAAACTCTAAAGCCTTTGGCTTTGTCATGCTCTTGGTTATAGCCAATCACAGTCCCTTCGGGAATAATGCAGCCCCTGTCTATAATCGCATTTTTGATTTTGCAATTTCGTAGCACCACCACATCAGGCAAGATAACCGAGTCTTCGACACTGGAAAATGAACACACTCGCACTTCATTAAATAGCACACTGCGGCGCACCGTTGAGCCAGAGATAATACAGCCACCAGAAATAATCGAGTCCAATGCCATGCCGCGACGTTCATCATCGTCAAATACAAATTTAGCTGGCGGCAGTTGCTCTTGATACGTCCAAATCGGCCACTTGGCGTCATAAAGGTTAAGTGCTGGTGTCGGTGATAGCAGCTCCATATTGGCTTGCCAAAACGAATCTAATGTCCCCACATCACGCCAGTAAGCTTCCTCGTTCGGAAAGGCACTGCGAAAACGGTGGGCAAACACTTGGTGCTCTTTAATAATGGCTGGAATGATATCCTTGCCAAAATCCCGATCTGAATCTTCGTTTTGAGCATCACGCTTAAGTTGATCAAATAAGAACTCTGTATTAAACACATAGTTGCCCATAGAGGCTAAACACATTTCAGGATCTTCAGGTAAATGCTTAGGTAGTTCAGGTTTCTCTTCAAAACCTAAAATACGTTTGGTTTCATCTACTTCAACCACCCCAAATGCACCTGCAGCCTCTGCAACCGGAACCTCTAAACAGGAAACCGTCATATCAGCCCCCGATTCAGCATGGGTTGCTAGCAGTCCCGCATAATCCATGCGATATACGTGATCGCCCGATAATATCATCACGTATTTGGGCAACTCGTGGCGAATAATATCAATGTTCTGAAACACAGCATCAGCTGTACCTTGGTACCAGTTTTCCGAGTAACGTTGTGATGCAGGTAAGATCTCAACCGACTCACCCAGTTCCTTCTTAAAGTGCCCCCAACCGCGCATCACATGACGGATCAGTGAATGAGATTTATATTGAGTCACCACACCAATCTTGCGGATCCCAGAATTAATACAGTTAGATAACGGAAAATCGATAATGCGAAATTTGCCTCCAAAATATAATGAAGGTTTAGCGCGCCAGTCCGTCAGTTCATGTAAGCGAGAACCTCTGCCCCCCGCAAGAATAATGGCATAAGTATCGCGGGTTAAGTTACTAATATAACGTGGGTTGGTGATAGTCATTAGCGTTCACTCCTTGAACAAAAATCGAGATTATGTCGTGCGTTATTTATCTGAGTCAGTATCTGTTCCATGGTTAAGCCTTCCAGATTTCGTCACGATAATTAGCGATGGTGACATCACTAGAGAAACGACCGCTTGCAGCGGTGTTACGGATACTCATTTGTGTCCATGTGTTCGGATTTTTATAGGCTCTGGACACTTTCTCTTGCGCTAAACGGTATGACTCAAAGTCAGCGGCTATCATCCATGGGTCATTTTTATTGGTGATGGCATCAATGATTGGTGAGAAGATCCCTTGTTCAAGCAGGCTAAAATGACCACTTTTAAGTAGCGCCAACACTTCACTTAAAGCCGGAGAAGCATCAATAAAATGCTGCGGACAATAATCTTGGCGCTGACGCATCACCTCTTGAGCATCTAGCCCGAACAGGAAAAAATTGTCTTTGCCCACCTCTTCGAGCATCTCAACATTGGCACCATCTAAGGTGCCGATGGTAATGGCACCATTCATCATAAACTTCATATTGCCAGTGCCCGACGCTTCTTTACCTGCTGTCGAAATTTGCTCTGACAGATCCGTCCCTGGGCAGATTTTTTCCATCGCACTGACGTTATAATTGGGTAAAAAGGCTACGCGTAAATACTTAGATACCGCGGGATCGCAATTGACCATGTGAGCCACATTACTGGCAAGCTTAATGACCAGTTTGGCCATGGCATAACCCGGCGCGGCTTTACCGCCAATCAGTACGCAGCGGGGGACCAGTTCACTGGTATGGCCTTGCTGAATTTGGTGGTATAGATGGATAACATGCAAGATATTGAGTAACTGGCGTTTGTATTCATGAATACGCTTAACTTGCACATCAAACAGCATCTCAACATCAAAATCGACGTCGCACTCGGCTTTAATCAATTGTGCCAGCTTTGCTTTATTATTCTGTTTGACCTGACGCCACTCTTGCAGGAAAGCGTTGTCATCGGTAAAGGCATTCAAGGCATTGAGATGACTCAAATCTGTCACCCACTCATCGCCCAAACGCCTGGTCAGCAACGCTGCGAGCTCCGAATTACAATGGGCTAGCCAGCGCCTTGGGGTGACACCGTTTGTCTTGTTATTAAACTTTTCAGGCCATAGCTGATAGAAATCTTTAAACAAGCCCGACACCAAGAGCTTGCTATGCAGCTCTGCCACGCCATTAACCGAAAAGCTTGCAACAATTGCTAGGTAGGCCATGCGTACATGGGGTTCACTGCCCTCTTCGATAATCGACATTGCCGCCAGTTGCTGTGCATCTCCAGGCCAGTGATGCGCCACTTGCTCTAAATAACGGGCGTTGATCTCATAAATAATCTCTAAAATCCTAGGCAACATGTGCGCCAACATCCGTACAGGCCAGCGCTCAAGCGCTTCAGGTAATAGCGTATGGTTGGTATACGCCATGGTTTGTGTTACCACTTGCCACGCGGCATCCCACTCTAAAAAGTGTTCATCAATTAACAGCCGCATTAACTCAGGAATGGCAATGCTCGGGTGCGTATCGTTTAGCTGCATCACATTAAATTTGGCAAATTGGCTAAAATCATTACCGCGGCGCTGAACCCAGGTTCTCAGTAAATCTTGTAAGCTGGCAGAGCTGAGAAAGTATTGCTGCCTTAAGCGCAGCTCTTTACCGTTTTCACTGGCATCGTTTGGATAGAGCACCATAGTGATCTGCTCAGCCATGTTCTTTCGCGCCACCGCCTCGGTGTAATCGCCTTGATTAAACTCTTCTAAGTCAAAATCATCGGTAGCTTCTGATTTCCATAACCTTAAGGTATTGATACGATTACTTTGATAGCCAGGAACGGGCATGTCATAGGCGACAGCTAACACATCTTGCGTATCTAACCAGACCACATTACGACGACCACTTGGGTCAACATAACTACTGGTGTGGCCGAAAAATGGCACAGTGACATTATGCTCAGCAACCCGAACTTCCCATGGGTTGCCCTCTCGAAGCCAGCGATCAGGGCGCTCTACTTGAAAACCCTCCACCAGCTTTTGCGCAAACATACCGTATTCGTAACGAATGCCGTAACCTGTGACGCACAGATCTAAACTGGCGCAGCTATCAAGAAAACAAGCCGCCAAGCGACCTAAGCCACCATTACCCAATCCTGCGTCATGCTCCATCTGCTCAATCTCTTCGAGCTCAACCGCATAGCTTTGCAACACCTCTTTAGTTTGCTGCAACAGATCTAGGTTCATAACGGCGTTCCCCATGGCCCGCCCCATAAGAAACTCTAATGACAGGTACGCCACCTGCTTACGCTCAAACTGACAATCGGCTTGACGAGTGGCGCGCCAACTTTCAAGCATTTGCTCCTTAACACTTAAAGCCAAGGCATTAAACAACTCTTGCTTGTCATGTAAGTCTCGACCGAGTCCATTATTAACATGACGCTGCATTCTAGCCCCGAGCGAACTGCAAGGGTCAATCGCTTGAATCGCTTCTAGGCCTTGCTCCCGCTCCTTGATTACAGCCGATGTTTTATTTTTGCTTTGTTTTTTAAGCGAGGTCTTAGCGCTTGTTTTTACAGGCGTCGTCATGCAGTCACTCCTTTAGATTGGGCGTAAAACAACATTACACTTCTGTCTTGTAACAATAAGGTTTGTTGGGGCTCGAGCGTAAACTGCGACTTTGCGTCAAGGCAGACTTGGCCGCTAAAATGCTCACTATGAGTATCGATAAGTCGCTGCCATGGGGAGAAATTGGCTAGCGTGGGGGCGGTGAACTGTAATGCTTGCTCGTCGCTATTAAGCATTAACAGTAAGGCTTGTTGCTTACCCGATGTCCCCTCTAATTCACCACTTAAAATAAGACTTAAACTGCGAGTTTGTCCTTCAGCCCAAAGCACCTTACTCATGGGCTCAGCTTGACGGCAAAACCAATGTAACTGTGGTGAATAATCAGAGGAGTCGTTATGGATATAACGCTTGTAACACAGCGCTCTGTAACGTTTTCTTAGCGCGATGAGCGCCTGAGTAAACAGCAAACGTTGTTGCTGCCAGTCTGCCAGGTTCCAATTAAGCCAGGTAAGCGGATTATCTTGGCAGTAAGCGTTATTGTTGCCTTGTTGGCTGTGGCCAAATTCATCGCCTGCCAGTAACATGGGCACACCTTGGGACAACATTAAACAGGTCAAAATATTACGCGCCTGTCGATGACGTAATGACTGGATCTCAGCCTGCTCGGTCTGCCCTTCTACGCCGTAATTACTGCTAACGTTTTCTTGGTGTCCATCGCGATTATCTTCGCCATTGGCGTGATTATGACGCTCGCTGTAACTCAAAAGATCTTGTAAGGTAAAACCGTCGTGACTGGTTATAAAGTTGATGCTCGCGCTGGGTCCACGCTTTGACGGCTCAAACAGATCACTTGAGCCATGAAATCGGCGCGCAAGCTCTGGCAACATGCCCATATCGCCGCGCCAAAACCGCCTTAAGGTATCGCGATATCGATCATTCCACTCGCTCCACCCTTGTGGATAGCCCCCCAGCTGATAACCGCCCGGACCAATGTCCCATGGCTCAGCGATCAATTTCACTCGATTAAGCACGGGATCTTGCGCGATAGCATCAAAAAAACCGGATCCCAGATCAAATCCATAGGCCTCTCGCCCAAGCGCGCTGGCCAGATCAAACCGAAAACCATCACCCCCCATCACCTCGACCCAATATCGTAACGAGTCGAGAACCAGTTGTAACACCCGCGGGTGAGTGATGTTCAAACTGTTGCCACAGCCTGTGTCATTAATATAAAAGCGTTTATCGTTCGCCAGTAAGCGGTAATAGCTTAGGTTATCTATGCCTTTAAAACTCAGCGTAGGTCCAAGGTGATTTCCTTCACCGGTATGGTTGTAAACCACATCGAGGATCACCTCGATACCGGATTGATGCAGCGCGCTCACCATTTGGCGAAACTCGTCAATGTTACCTTGGCTTAAATATGCGTTGTGGGGGGCAAAGAACCCAAGGCTGTTGTATCCCCAGTAATTGGTTAGCTGTTTATCTTGCAAAAAAGCTTCGGAGATAAAGCTATGGACGGGCAACAACTCAACTGCCGTCACCCCTAACTGTTTGAGGTATTGCAGTACGCAAGACTGAGCTAAACCGAGAAAAGTGCCTTTAAAACGTGGTTCAATCTGGGGATGCTGCTGAGTAAAGCCTTTTACGTGCAGCTCATAGATAATGCTTTGCTCTAGTGCTGTTGGCTCATTGTCACAAATATTAGCCTTATGATTACTGCACTGATTTTCACTCTGAGCACTCTGAACGACATTATTTAGTGGTGTAATTGGCGTCAGATTTCGACAATCAACCACCTTACACTTTGGCATATATTGGCTATTATCACGCAGATCTAAGCATAAATCCTGATCGCTACTCTTGTCATAGTTGCCGCTCTTATCATGTGCACAACCCACATCATCAGCAGTTTGCACCTGATAAGCATAGTGACTGTCGTGCTCAATAAACTCACCCACCCACTGCTTAGCGTAAGGGTCGAGTAACAGTTTGTAAGGGTTAAATCTGTGCCCTGAATGAGGTTCATATAAGCCATCAACCCGGTAACCATAAACCTGAGCGGCATCTACGCCTTGCAAATACACGTGCCAAACCTGTTGTGTGTTTTCGGTCAATACGATTTGCTGGGTTTCAAAACGACCGCTGCGGTCAAATAAACACAACGTGACTTTGGTTGCATGGGCAGAAAACAGCGCAAAATTAACCCCATTGTCATCTAAGGTCGCCCCAAGAGGGTAAGGTCTTCCCTTCATTACTTGCACGCTTTAGCCCCGACCTAAGACTAAACAAGCAAGTGGAGCAATCGTGATCTCAGCACTATAAGCCAGTCCCTGATAGGGCTGTTCTTGCGCTAAAATAACGCCACTATTGCCGACATTGCTGCCACCATAGGCCTGACTATCACTATTGAGTAATTCGATATAATCATGCTTATCGGGTAAACCGATACGAAAGCCTTCATGCACCTGTGGCGTCATATTGATAATAAAGATAATGGGGCTCTCGCCTTTTTTACTATCACCTTGTTTACTATCGACGGCCCTGCTACTGCGCATAAAGCTAAAAATACAGCTTTGGCTGTTATTGCAATCTAACCAACGAAACCCGTCAGGTTCGCCATCTAGCTGCCACAATTGCTCACTCGACTGATAAAGTCTATTGAGATCTTTAAGCCACAATTGCACTCCTTGATGGGGCGCGTATTGCAGTAGATGCCAATCTAAACTCTTGTTATGGCTCCATTCATCACGCTGAGCAAACTCACTGCCCATAAACAGCAACTTTTTCCCCGGATGACCCCACATAAAGCCATAATAGGCTCTTAGGGTGGCAAATTTTTGCCAATCATCATTGGGAATTTTGTGCAGTAAAGAGCCTTTACCGTGTACCACTTCATCGTGGCTAAGCGCCAAAATAAACTGCTCGGTATATTGGTACACTAAGCTAAATGTCAATTCTTGGTGATGGTGTACTCGGTAAATCGGGTCGCGCTTAATATAACCTAAGCTGTCATTCATCCAGCCCATGTTCCACTTAAAGCCAAAGCCCAAATTGTGTGAGCCGTGTCGCTCGGCGTCTTGCGCATCAAGCATATGAGTGACCCCCGGCCAAGCGGTAGACTCCTCGGCTATCATGCAGATCCCCGGAAACGCTTGGTACATGCGCTGATTCAGCGCCTGTAAAAAGTCAATGGCCGCTAAGTTTTCTCGACCACCAAACTCATTAGGCTGCCACTCTCCGGGTTCTCGGCTGTAATCGAGATAAAGCATAGATGACACGGCGTCTAGCCTGAGTCCGTCAAAATGAAACTCTTTGAGCCAATAGCACGCATTACTCAACAGGTAGCTTTGTACCTCACCGCGGCCATAATTATAGATAAGCGTGTCCCAATCAGGATGCTCCCCCTGGCGAGGATCGTTATGTTCATACAGGCAACTCCCATCAAACTGAGCTAATCCATGGGGATCTTTTGGAAAATGCGCCGCCACCCAATCTAAGATCACTGCGATCCCTGCTTGATGGCAGGCATCAATAAAAGCTTTAAGGGCTTGGGGATCACCAAAACGACAAGTAGGCGCAAACAAGCCAACAGGCTGATACCCCCAAGAGCCATCAAACGGATACTCGCTGATTGGCATTAACTGTAAATGGGTAAAACCCATATCAACGACATAGGGAATAAGCTGTTCAATCAAGTCTTGATAGTCAAAATACTCTTCACCCTGCTCACCTTTACGCCGCCATGATGCTAAGTGAACTTCATAAATTGACATCGGCGCTTGATGCCATTTGACCTTAGCGCGAGCCTGAAGCCATTGGCTATCTTGCCATTGATATAAAGTTTGCTGCGGCACCAAAGAAGCATTACTTGGCGCAGCTTGCATCGCCTTGGCATAAGGATCGGACTTTTCTAACCGTTCGCCATGGCAGCTAACAATTTCAAATTTGTAATGTTGACCCCCTTTGGCGCAGGGAAGAAAAATCTCCCATAAACCATTGGCCAAATGCTGACGCATAACATGAACGGCGCCGTCCCAATGATTAAAATCCCCTAGAAGCGAGACTCGCTTTGCATTGGGAGCCCATACACAAAAATGCACCCCCTCGATACCTTGAACGCTGCGCCAGTTAGCGCCAAGAAACTGGTAAGCGTGCTCTTGTCGACCTTCACAAAACAGATATACGTCATCATCAGCTAACAAACTCGGGAATTGGTAAGGGTCAATAATATCTTCTTGGCTCAGAGGGTATTGCACGCGCAATAGATACAAAAAAGGTTTAACTCTGCGCCCCATAATGCCGCTAAATATCCCCTCTTCATTATGTCTCTCTAGGCAGGCAACTTTACGACCTGTTTTATAGCAAATGACCTCAACACTTAGCGCACCACGCAAGAAGCAACGTACACTCAAAGCCTTACCTTGATTAATACTGTGCATGCCTAGCAAACCAAATACGTCTACATATTCGCTATTAAGTAGCGCAATATCGCCACCGCTTTGCAATTCACTAGCATGTTGAGTCATAGCAATAGAGTTCATAGAAGGTTGTCCGTATTGGTGTGGTTTGAATATTCAGAAATTGACGAGCTTGTACTCTCGAACGTCTTGTCCCTGCACAGCTCTGAGCCAGTGTCACTGCTGCTATGTTGAACTGCGTCCTTAGTATTAGCGGCAAAACCCGCCATGCGACCTGCCGACACTTGCTGCATCAAATGCTGCACGCGGTCATCTTTTGCTATCTCAGCTAATGTTTTAGGTAAGCGTCGCTGCCAGTTAGGGTATTGCTGCCACGTGCCCGGCACATTAACGCTTAAACGCTCTAATGTAAGATCGCACAGCTGTACACTAAATAATTCAGCATTACCGGCTGCACTCACCTTTATCCAAGCCTGTAACAATTGCGGATAATCAATCTCATGTAATTTGCACTGACTAGACATCGCACCTTGATTGATCAACAAATTGAGCAGTTGCAACTTATTCTTGGCGCGCTCATCTTGAGCAAACTTAAGCGCTTCATCACTATCAATAAGCTCAAGCGAGCGACGTAAGTACAAGTCGCTACCTTGCCACCAGGCTTTTAATGTTGGGACGTCATGATTGGCTAACATCATTAAACAACGACGTTTATAATCCGCCGGGGGAGTAAACTGATCATCTTGCTTATTGAAATAAAACAATTGGTTTGACATCACCCCTGCAGCTTGCAAGCGACACACTATTTCTGGCGGAATCAAGCCTAAGTCTTCACCAATAATCTGGCAGCGAGCACGCTGACTTTCGATGCATAAAATCGCAATCAAGCAATCCTGCGGATAATAAACATAAGCCCCGCCACCAAGCTCGCTATCCTTTGGCCACCACCATAAACGCAGTAGTGACATAACATGATCGATACGAAGGGCGCCGCAAGACCGCATATTCGAGCGTAATAAATCGATAAAATGCTGATAACCAGTGGATTTAAGCGCGATTGGATCAAAAGGAGTCAGTCCCCAGTTTTGCCCCTGAGGTGCAAACTCATCGGGCGGCGCGCCAATACTGGCATGGGTACAAAATAACTCAGGCTGAGACGCGACTTCACAGCTATCGGCCGATACCCCAACGGCAAGATCGCGGACTAGCCCGATAGACATCTGCAACTGTTTAGCGTGCAATTGACACTGGGCTAACTGCTGCTCAGCGATAAACTGCAAGTAAGCAAAAAACTGCGGTTCGTCGCGGTTACACTTTTGGGCTGCAGACTGATGCTGGCAAAACGGGTTAAGCGCCGCGCCTTGCTCGCTGACAAATTGTTTAAATAGCCGCGCTCTAGGTGTATTAACGTCTAGGTGTTGCTGACAAAATGCCTGATATAACTGTTGATAAACGATGTATTTATAGTGGCTAATATCTTGATAATTTAACCAGTTAGATTGGTTTAACACCCTTTTTAGCGCATCAAGACTCGCGAACGGTTTATTCGCATCTGTTGTCGATTGTCTATCGGCCTGACTCGCGCCGTAACCTCGATTCAATACCGTTAATAGCTGATCGACCTTGAGTTGTTCAAACTCAGGTACTTGCTCAATATTAATATAAAGTGGATTAAGCCGACGTCGATCATCAGGGCTGTAAGGACTCGCTTCATCTGGATTGGCAATATCGAGTGCGTGTAGTGGGTTAAGTAAAATAAACGCCCCGCCTTGCTTAGCAAGCATATCGATAAGTTGCATTAAGTCGCCAAAATCACCTATTCCCCACTGGCTTTCAGTGCGTAAACTGTAGAGCTGAATACTCCCCCCCCAAGCTTTAGAGGCCTGTTTTAGGGAGCCTGCGCCTTGATAAGTCTCATTTGGGGCCACCAGCCAAGAAGCTGTAGCCTGCTGTGTGCTCGATTCAGTTAAGGCTTGAGTCAATGACGCTTCAGGTATTGCCCCTAAGGTATCAGGCTCGACAAGCTCCACTGTGACTTCATGATACCCAAGGCCGATGCGAGGTAACTCAACACCCATTAAAGCCGCTGATATTGTTAATCGATAATGCAGATACACATCTGCACCAATGTGATAGTTGCCGATAACCTCACAGTGCTCGTTACTGTGCGGCGTACAACTAAATTGATAACACTCACCGCACTCAAGCTGCAGCTTAATATTAAGCACCTGCCGATAAGTTTGTGGCAGATAAACCTCTAGGATTAACTGGTTTATATCGCAATGCTGAAATACCGGTAATAGTTGTGTCCAAGGTTTAGCATCAAGTAGATAGTTTCTTTGCTCTATCCATGGGGACGACTGAAGTTGATGACTGCGTACCATTGCGGGTTCACATTTATGCGGCTCATGGGGGGCTAGCATGCAGGCTAATATATTAACCCTATCCTCCTCAGGGATCTGGATGTGCGCGCCATGGCAGTCGATAAACTCTGCCGCTACGCCTTGCAAATACAGTAACTTTTCTAGCCCCATACCTGTCATCCTTGCACTTAGCCATTCAAAAACTTAATAGAGCAGTTACCATGCCAAAGGCAAATAACAGCTTGAAGACAGTTTTGTTGCAGTGAGGTGACAGTATTGAGTTCAATGAAATCATCACCTTAAATGGGAAGTACAAACAGATGTAATCTAAACATCTAAAAAAAGCATTAAACAGTCAGACAGACACCCGCACAAAATTAGCGCAGCCGCTGACCGTTATTGAACGATATTGAACGATATTGGCCACAAAATAAGAGATTAAGAGCGAAAAGTAATATCAAAATACAGTAGAGCGAATACCTGAAAGATTGTGCTTAACTGAATACTTGTCTCTATGTCATAAAATTACATAATTAGTAAGACAGATCCAACTTTTGCTCTATTTTTGTTTAAGTTGGCGTCATGTTTGAAGTTGATCACACCTTTATTCAACTAGTGTTGGTACTTTAATTACCAGAAAAGATAACAACTTTTAACATTGTTTGTAATAGGTGATTCTTATGGCTGCTAAATTTTTTATCCCATCTGTCAATATCTTAGGGCAAGATGCTGTTACTGAAGCGATTGGTGACATCAAGGCGCTAGGCTTTAAACATGCATTAATTGTTACAGATAAACCTCTCGTTGATATTGGTCTGGTAGCCCAGGTCACTGACAAGTTGGCAAGCAACGACATCAAGGCTGTAATCTTCGATGGCGTGCAACCAAATCCTACCGTGGGCAACGTTGAAGCGGGCCTTAAAATCTTAACCGCTAATCACTGTGACTTTGTGATCTCTCTTGGTGGTGGCTCTCCACATGACTGCGCAAAAGGTATCGCATTAGTCGCCACTAACGGTGGCAGCATTAAAGACTACGAAGGCTTAGATGTGTCAACCAAGCCACAACTTCCACTCGTTGCTATTAATACTACCGCTGGCACTGCAAGTGAAATGACCCGCTTCTGCATCATTACCGATGAGCAGCGTCACATTAAAATGGCCATTGTTGATAAGAACACTACGCCAATTTTATCTGTAAACGACCCTGAGTTAATGCTACTAAAACCTGCAGGTCTTACCGCAGCAACTGGTATGGACGCGCTAACTCACGCCATCGAAGCTTACGTATCGATTGCTGCGAACCCAATAACGGATGCATGTGCGATTAAAGCGATTGAGCTCATTCAAGGTAATTTGGTTGAAGCCGTTGAAAACGGTCAAAGCATCGAAGCGCGCGATCAAATGGCGTACGCACAGTTCCTAGCAGGTATGGCATTTAATAACGCAAGTCTTGGCTATGTTCATGCAATGGCGCACCAGCTCGGCGGTTTCTACGACCTACCACATGGCGTATGTAACGCACTGCTGCTACCTCATGTGCAAACCTACAACGCACAAGTTGTACCTGCTCGATTAAAAGATGTTGCCAAAGCCATGGGCGTAGATGTCGCTGCAATGAGTGATGAGCAAGGTGCTGAGGCCGCAATCACAGCCATTAAGAAGTTATCTGTCGCGGTAAATATTCCAGAGAACCTCACTAAGCTAGGGGTAAAAGCAGAAGATATTCCAACACTTGCGGATAATGCGCTTAAAGATGCGTGTGGTTTCACTAACCCTAAGCAGGCAACTCACGAAGAGATCTGCCAAATCTTTACCAACGCGCTGTAATCTAGTTAACAACGAGTGCTGATAGTCATTACTTAAGTGAAAGGTGGACGGTAGCGGGGTAAATTTTGCTCCCATAATTTGGCTTGCTACCTTTCATTTCCTTGATATTCAATAAGAATCGTTAGCCTTACTGCTGGCAATCAGAGTTGGAGTATAATTTTTTAGAAATAAAAAATGCCAAATATTTATTAAATACAGTCGTAACTCGCTATGTTAAGATTATTTAACCCTAGCGATGGATACAAAGCGATACATATTTGGTATAATCGACTGGTTCGCTTTTTCCCTGCAAAAGTTAAAGCAAGCTTAGAAACCCACTCTTAGGAGTGGGTTTTTTCCTTTCTGATAGCAATCATAGCGTTATACTAATGACTCGAACTCTGTATAAAAAAGGCCTGCAATCAATGCAGACCTTAGACTTAACAAAGCCGCTGTCTAGTGTCTTTGCGGCGCTTGAACTTGAGTTTGAGGCTACTCAGCTTCTTTAGGCAACCCCTTGGCCCTTTCACGCATTTTTTGCATCATAACGTAAAAAACCGGTACTAATAGCGTACCTACGATAGTCGCTGCTAACATACCACCAAACACAGAATAACCTAATGCACGGCGGCTTCCAGAGCCTGCTCCTGTCGCTATCACCAATGGTAATACCCCTAAAAGGAAGGAAAACGCCGTCATCAATACTGCGCGAAAACGCAATCTGGCCGCCGTCTGCGCAGCGTCAAGGATACTCTTACCCTCTTCGTGCAACTGTTTAGCAAACTCCACAATCAAAATCGCGTTCTTACAGGCAAGACCAATCAATAGCACCAGACCAATCTGAGCATAGAGGTTTAAGTCAGACCCTACTAATAAGATGTTGAGGAATGCTCCCAATACCGCAATCGGCACCGCGAGGATAACGGCAAATGGAATGGTCCAACTCTCGTACTGGGCAACCAAGAACAGGTAAGTAAAGACTAACGCCAACGAGAAAATCAGCGGCGCTAGATTACCTGCTTTAATCTCTTGATAAGTTTGTCCTGTCCACTCAAAGGTGTAACCTGCAGGAAGTGATTCGTTGGCTGCACGCTCCATAGCCGTGATCGCGTCACCCGAACTAAAGCCGGGGGCAGGGAAACCATTAATAGTGGTCGAACTAAACATGTTGTAGTTATTCATCACGTCAGGCCCGAGAATTGGCGTCACGGTCACCAACGTACTTAATGGCACCATCTCGCCAGTATTAGAGCGTACATAAAAACGAGAGATATCTCTGTCGGAGTTACGGTACTCAGATTCTGCCTGCAAGATAACCCTAAACACCTTACCAAAGCGGTTAAAGTCATTAACGTACATAGAGCCGAGCATAGTTTGCATCGTTGAGAATATCTCATTTAACGAGATCCCAAGTGCTTTGGCTTTATCTCTGTCAACATCAACAAACATTTGTGGCACATCGGCGCGGAAATTACTAAAGGCCATAGCAATCTCCGGTTGCTCATTGGCTTTCATGATCAAGGCGCGCATCACTGATGCCAACTCTTGTGGTGTTCGGCCTTGAGTATCTTGCAATACAAACTCAAAGCCACCAACACTACCAACACCAGGAATGGGTGGTAATGAGAATGCCATGGCCTTCACCGCAGGGTTAGCGGCATATTTAGCTTGTAGCTTAGCTACAATCGCCGACTCAACCATGTCGGGTGATTCACGTTCACTCCAAGTTGATAGCGTGACAATCATCAAACCACCATTTGATGAGACTGAACCGGTTAAAATACTAAAGCCACTAGCATGGATCACATTCTCCACACCCGGTTCGGCAAGCGTTAACTCAACCAGATCTCGCATCACATCTTCGGTACGGTTAAGAGAGGCGCCATCGGGTAGCTGAATATCCACCATGAAGGCTTTCTTATCTTCCATCGGCACAAAGCCTGACGGTAACATTTTTGCGACTCCGCCGGTGACAAGGATTAGACCAACATACACCACGCCAACGATGACCAGCTTACGTGTCAGCAACGACACTAGCTTCATATACTTGCCTGTAAATTTTCCAAAATACTTATTAAAGGCAGCATGGAAACCTTTAGTATGTGTCTTAGGCGGGCGTAGTAATGATGCACAAAGCGCTGGACTTAAGGTCAGTGCGTTAATTGAAGAGATAAGTACAGAGATACAGATAGTCACGGAGAACTGGGCATACATCTGCCCGGTGATCCCCGGCATCACAGCAGTAGGCGCAAACACCGCAAGCAAGACTAAAGTGGTCGCAATAATAGGGCCGGTCACCTCTTTCATCGCCTTAGAGGTCGCCTCTTTTGGCGATAAACCTTCATCTTGCATCAAGCGTGTGACATTCTCCACCACCACAATCGCATCGTCGACCACAATACCAATTGCGAGAATAAGCGCGAATAAAGAGACGGTATTGATGCTCATATCAAAAGCAAGCAAGAAGGCAAATGTACCAATAAGCGAAACAGGAATAGCAATAGCAGGTACGAGTGTTGAACGTACATCTTGCAAGAAGATAAACACAACAAAAACCACCAGCGCAATAGAGATAAACAGGGTTTGAACCACCTCTTTAATAGAGGTTTCAACAAACTCCGTTGTATCGTAAAGCACTTCATATTCTAAGTCGTTAGGAAAACGCTCAGACAGTTTATCCATTTCGGCTTTAATCGCTTTACCGACTTCTAAAGCATTTGCATCGGGCGATTGATAGATGGCAATAATTGCCGAAGGCTTGTTATTTAGCTTACCTTGGGCATCATAGGTTTGTGAGCCAAGCTCGACTCGTGCCACATCGCCAACAACCACTTTTGAGCCGTCGTTATTGGCGCGGATCATCACATCATAAAACTCTTTAGGGTCCTGTAAACGACCTTTGGTCTGCAGTGTGTACTGAAATTGCTGCTCAGGATCGACTGGCGCGGCGCCAATTCGTCCTGCTGCCACTTGAATATTTTGCTCTTGTAGCGCTGCAATAACATCGCTCGCAGTAACCGCTAGGCTTGCCATTTTGTCAGGGTCGAGCCAAATACGCATGGCATAATCCAGTGCACCAATCACTTGCACTTTAGACACACCATATTGACGCGCAAGTGCGTCTTTAACGTTTAAACCGGCATAATTAGTAATAAACAGTGAATCAAAGGTTTCATTAGGGGAAACGAGGTTGACCACCATCAGCATGTTAGGGCTTTGTTTTTCGACTTTTACCCCTTGACGCTTTACCTCTTCGGGTAGACGCGGCATAGCTTGCTGCACTCGGTTTTGTACTTTCACCTGAGCCATATCGGCATCGGTGCCAACCTCAAAAGTAACATTTAACGAGTAACTACCATCGTTAGCACTTTTCGACTCCATATACAGCATGCCTTCTACACCGTTAACTTCGGCTTCTAAAGGTTGTGCTACGGTGTCTTTAACAATATCGGCGCTAGCACCAGAGTAACTGGTTGATACGCTGACCTGTGGCGGTGCTATTTCTGGAAACTCAGAAACGGATAAAACTGGAATTGCAATCAGACCAACCAAAGTCAAAACGGTCGAGATCACAAAAGCAAACTTTGGCCTGCTAATAAAGAAATCACTAATCATGACATTCCCCCAGTCAAAAGCGGCAAACTTAGGGCTTCTGTTCTAATAAAAAAATCACTCATCATGACATTCCCCTGTCAAAATCGGCAAACTTAGGGCTTCTGTTCTAATAAAAAAATCACTGATCATGACATTCCCCTGTCAAAAGCGGCAAACTTAGGGCTTCTGTTCTAATAAAAAACTCATTCATCATGATATTCCCTGTCAAAGGTTGGCTTAGCTCATAGAGGCTCTCAACTAGAAAGCTTGAGCAGATGTGAATAGATGCATCCATCTTGTCTGCTCCAACTATGATTTTTCATCTTCTTTGAAAGGAACAACTTCTTGCTCCACTGGGTTAACCTTGATACCGGGACGAATTTTCTGTAATCCCTCCACGACTATGCGTTCACCATCTTCTAAGCCACTTAACACTCGCCATTCAACACCGAAACGGTCACCCAGCTCAACAATACGTTTTTGTACTTCATCTTGCTCATTGAGCACCATCACGAAACGGCCTTGCTGATCTTCCTGCACTGCAGCTTGAGGGATAAGTAGTGCATTTTCTGTGATAGGAGATTCAATCACTAAGGTGACAAACAAGCCTGGAAGCATTAGCTTGTCGTCATTTTTAAACGTTGCACGTACGGGCAAGGTACCTGTCGCAGCGTCGACACGGTTGCCAATAAAGTCGATATAACCAACTTCATCGAACATGGTGCCATTAGGTAATCTTAAACGCATAACGATATCGGTGATTTTAACGTCTCTATCGGCTGCCTTAGAAAAGTTTTGCTGGGCTGAAATCAGCTTCTTTTCTGCCACCTGAAAGCTTACCCACATAGGCTGAAGCTGTACTAGACTAGCCATTTCTGATTGCGGGGTAATGATGTCACCCGTACTGACTTTTGAGTGACTAATCCGGCCTGATATTGGCGCGTAGACCTTGGTATAGCTTAATTGCAGCTCAGCTGATTGCACGGCGGCTTCGGCTTGAACCACTCCCGCTGCCGTGGTGAGCTTACGGCTGGTCAACTCATCCATATCCTGCGCACTAATCATGCCATCGGGTAATAACCGACGGCCACGTTCCCAGTTCATTACCGCCACATCTCTTGATGCAATCGCTTGCTTTAATACCGCATTTTGCTGGGCTAACTCTGCTTCATAAGTCGCTGGATCGATTTCAAATAATAGATCACCCGCAGTAACATCATCCCCCTCAATAAAGCTGCGCTTGAGTAACTGACCTTGAATTTGAGATTTGATAATCACATCTTCTGATGCTCTGGTGCGGCCAACAATTTCAGATTTAGGTGTTATCAACTGTGTATGAGCGGTGTTGACAATAACACTAGGCAACATGGCTTGTTGCGGCGCGGGCGCGTCACCACAGGCTGTGAGTACCGTGGCGCTAAACATTAACATCCACAACTTAAAGTTTGAAACTGTTGAACCGGCCATTTAAGCCTCCTGGTAGATAGGGTCTGCGCTATTTTTTATCCTGAAATTATAGGCTTAACCACCCAGCAAATAAAACCTTTTAGCAACAAATATACAAGTTGCACAACAACGCACCCTAATTAGTAAAAATCTCGCCCTATTTACCAGCAAGAGTTAACAAGCAGAAATGCAAACACTTCAACTGATGCTTTATTAGGCAAAGCCACTACTTAGTTTACCTTTATCGATAAAAGTGAGATCTTGGACAAGGTTATTAGGCTGAATGTCATGGTAAACAATAGGTACAGCAACTAGAGTGTTAACTAGGCGTTATAGTAAAGCGCGATAGAAATAGTAGATATTTAGTTAGCCCATTTTTGCTTGAACTACACAGAAAGTACGCTCAAACCACAGACGTGGTTGACCAAGATAAAAAACAATGCCTAAGATGGCATTAGTCACAGCGAACAGGTAGGTAATTTATGACAGCAATCTCTCATGTATACAACTACACAGTCCGATGCCCTCACGTTAAGGATCCTGCACACCCAACAAGCTGGCGAAATCACGTTGAGCTAAACCGCTCTTGCGAAATAGCCCTCGACAGAATTACCAAGTGGCACGGCCATTCTGGCAACCGACTATTTGAACATGAAGGGTTTGTCGTAAGAGAGTGTGAACAGGAACAGGCCTACTTCACAATGCAAAATGATCGTCTCAACGATGACAAACATGCATTAGTGACTTTCAAAGTGTTTATGGATAACAAGACTAAAGATACATCGGTGCAAGAAATTATGGAGCACGTTATCGAGGACTATAAGTCTCGCTTAAGCAAGCTTTAATAATTGCCGGCATGTTTTAGTGATTAGAATCTAAAGCATGCCGCTTTTGATTTCGATGTAACAAAAGAGCAAGATCACAACTCTGACTTTCCCCTCCTACCCAGTTCACAAATCACCAACTAACTTGACCCAAACCAAGTCCGTAAAAACTTATAAATAAAAACAAAAAACAGCTTAAATACAGTCAATTAGAAACTATTAACTTCATTTCACTAGCCTTTTACACTAACAAGGCCCTAATTGCCGTTTCCCATATCTGCTGCTACACTTTTCTGGCTTTTCATCACAAGTATTCTGTATATAGAACAATAGATAACCAGATGTAAATCACCTGATGTCACCGTGTTTACGGCTTAATATTGACGCTCTAGAAACTATATTTATTTTCAGCTTTATCTGATTAAGGACTATAAAACTCATGCATGAAATACCAAATATTGTCATCGTAGGTGGCGGCGCAGGTGGTATGGAAATCGCCACTAAACTCGGCCACCAGCTTGGACGTAAAGGCAAAGCCAGAGTCACACTAGTGGATTGTGCTGAAAGCCATATTTGGAAACCGCTTCTGCATGAAGTTGCAACGGGTGCGCTCGACATTGGTATCGACGCCATAAGCTACCGAGGCCATGCTGCAAGCCATGGTTATCACTTTCAGCAAGGTGCGATGATAGATCTAGATAGAGAAACCAAACAGATCACGCTGGCGGCCATTAATGACGATAAAGGCCACGAATTACTGCCTGCTCGTCTTATTGACTACGATTACTTGGTAATTGCTATTGGCAGTATCGCAAACGACTTTAATATTACTGGTGTGCGCGACCACTGCGTATTTTTAGATAGCACAGAACAAGCCATGGAAATTCGTACCATGCTGTTAAATAAGTTCATGCGCTATGCAAGCCATCATCAGTTAGATGACAAAATTAAAATTGCTGTCGTAGGTGCTGGTGCAACGGGTGTCGAAATGTCGGCCGAGATGCACCACGCGGTTGGCCAGTTACGTGGTTTTGGCTATAAAATCGATAGCAGCCTGTTAGAGATCACCCTGATTGAAGCCGATGAGCGTATTTTGCCGAAGGTCGAAAAGAAAGAGATCTCAGCTTCAGTCGCAAAAGAATTAACGGGTATAGGGGTTAAAGTGATGACTAACACCCGCATTAACCAAGTGACAGAAGAAGGCCTGCATACTTCAGAAGGTGAGTTTATTCCATCGGATATGGTGATCTGGTCAACCGGTGTAAAAGCCCCAGACTTCTTAAAAGACATTGGCGGTCTAGAGAGCAACCATATCAATCAAGTAATGGTTAACCAAAATATGCAAACGACTCGCGACCCCGCTATTTTCGCGATAGGTGACTGCGCAGCTTGCCCACAGGAAGATGGCAGCTGGGTTCCACCACGCGGCCAATCTGCCAGACAGATGGCATTGATGACGGCCGATAATATCAAGCTGTTGTTAGCGGGAAAGCCTGCGGCTAACAACTATGTATATAAAGACTTAGGAGCCTTAGTTAACCTATCTAAGTTCCACACTGTAGGTAATTTGATGTCCTTTATCGGCGGTGGCGTAATGGTTGAAGGTAAGATTGCTCGCTTCGTTTATACTTCTCTTTATAGAAGACACCTTATTGAACTACACGGTCCAATTAAAGGCACTCTACTGATGTTCGCTAAAGGCATTAGCCGCATAGTGCACCCACATCTAAAGCTTCACTAATTAGCTTTGTGAATGTTGCTGGTTTAGCACCAGCAACATTTTGCTTGCCAATTTGAGTTGGCTTTCTCAGTTCTGCGACACTTAAAAATCAAATCAAACTTCGTTTGATAACAAAGTCCATCAAGCTCTATATCTTCAGGCTAAGAGTGGCCTCCAACTAAAGTGGTTCCCATGGCCTGCGGCCGGCGTATGTGCAGACACTGCCGTGACACGCTGCAGGCGATTTATAGCAATGAATTCTCAAGTTAGAAACAGCTGCTTAGTAACACCAAACAAAAAATATAATCAGCCTTTATTAGAAGGCTACCCTGATAACGTGATGTTCTGCCCTAGCGCAGCTTAGATAATACTGGCAATATGCCAGCAATATTATAAGAAAGAGACAACTCCCCTATGAAAAAGTTAACTTTAGTAGCAGCGCTATTTTGCACTCTCGTTTTCACCGGCTGCGCAGAATTGAAAGACGCTGGACGTCAAATTGGCACTACCACTAAAGAAGTGACAACTGATATTGGCCATGCCACTCGAGATACCACCCGCGCCATAGGCCACGCCTCAAGAGATGCGGTTAACTCGGTAAAAGAAGATCTTAGCGAAGACTGATATTGAGTATTAAGATGTTTCTATCGTGCTAAAGGCGCAATATTCAATATTGCGCCTTTTGTTTTTTCTCCAAATTATTCGCCTTTACGATTAAGTCTCGACGTTAAGCAGCATTGGCTCGCATACCGTGTGCTGTGGGTTGCCCTTTTTCATTCACATGCACAAATACAATTTTATCGACTCTCACGATTGGCAAATGAGTGAGCTTATTACGCACCTCGCAAGAGATGGTGATTGAGGTAGCCCCTGCACTTATCAGCTCTAAGCCAAATTCAATTACATCTCCCTGCCTCGCAGGTGATAAAAAATTGATTTCCGAGATAATTCTAGTCACGTGACGTTGGCTTTTCATCTGACAGCCAGCAAATATGGCAACCTCTTCATCAATCCAACTTAATAGCTGCCCACCAAAAAGAAAGTTAGCTGGGTTTAAGTGCTCAGGTTTAATAAAACGACGACTGTAATATTTCATTTTGCTGCCCTATAAGTTAAATATCTATTTAGTAGTAGCAAAAAAAGTACCAACAGCTATAGTCTTTATATTCAGTAACTTACAGAACCTCAACGAGCCATAACTGAGTATCATTGCACTAAGTTTGCACGACTAGCCCCTAAAAAGTGCCTCTGATACTCCATAAGCTTCCCCTATCAACAATCCAAAATACCTATCAAAGCAAGTTATAATACACGCTATAAAAAAACCTAGGCGTAGACCTAGGTTTTTATCTTTCCATCCGCAAAATCAGACCAGTTAAACGCGGCTCAACAGCCCCTTTAGCTCGCTAATAAAGTGCGTTATATCGGCTCTTGAAATATCCGCGTGCGTCACAAAGCGGATAGTTTTACCTGGGCTCAATAAAATACCTTTGGCCTTCAAATCAAGCGCAAGTGCTTTAGTATCAATCTTGTCACTCACCACTGCAAACACCATATTAGTCTGCACTTGTGACATGTCGACTTCGAAGCCTTCGATAGTCGCAAGCTCCGTTGCAAGGTAAGCGGCATTATCATGATCTTCAGCTAAGCGTTCTACCTGCTTTGTTAGCGCCAGCGTTGCTGCCGATGCCAAAATACCTGCCTGGCGCATACCGCCACCTAACACTTTACGCCAACGTCTCGCCTTAGTAATTAAGCGCTCATCACCTAATAAAATAGAACCAACGGGTGCACATAGACCTTTAGAAAGACAAATTGAAACCGAATCAAAATACTGAGTAATCTCTGTCATTGGCATGTTTTGCGCCACTGCTGCATTAGCAACACGGGCACCATCGAGGTGAATTTTCAAACCTCGCTCGAAAGCCAATGCTTGCGCCGAGGCAAGATATTCTTGCGGCACAATCTTTCCACCAATGGTGTTCTCTAAACTCAGTAAGCGTGTGCGGGCAAAGTGGATATCATCAGGCTTAATCGCTGCTTCAATATCCGTTAGTAAGATACTACCGTCAGCCTGATTGGTGAGGGGTTGAGGCTGAATACTGCCTAGAACTGCCGCCCCTCCGCCTTCAAATTTATAATTGTGCGCCTGTTGACCACAAAGGTATTCGTCTCCGCGTTCACAGTGTCCCATCAACGCAAGTAAGTTTGCTTGAGTGCCTGAAGAGGTAAAAAGGGCATTATCATAACCAAACATTTCAGCGGCCATATCTTCAAGGTAGTTAACGCTTGGATCGTCACCATAAACATCATCCCCTACTTCAGCCTGACTAATCGCGGCGCGCATAGCAGCCGTAGGTTTAGTGACCGTATCACTGCGAAAATCAATCATTGTTAACCTCAAGTCTCTTGATCTGGAATTATCAAACAAAGGCTAATATTACTGTGGCGTTTAATGAACTGCCAGTTCAAATTGCAAAGTTTACAAACATAAAAAAATAGTCAGCAAAGCGCAGCCTGTAGCTCTAACGCCTAAATTTAACAAACATGAATACAAATAAAATAGAAATCTAATCCCGAAAAACTCAAAACCTAGCAAACATGTAGACTTTAGAAAGGAGCAAGAAAACAACCATTAGAAAAAATAATGCAACAACATAGCTTTTATCATTGTATTTTTAACGTAAAAAGAGCGAAAATCGTCTCCCTTTTATTTAGCTAGTGCAAATTATGTTAGAAGTTAAAGTTATCAGCTTTTTGTGGCTTATCGGTATTCTTGCCGAAGCGATGACAGGTGCACTGGCTGCAGGTAAAAAACAGATGGACCTGTTTGGGGTAGTCATAATAGGTTGTGTTACCGCCATAGGTGGCGGCACGTTGCGCGATATTTTACTCGGCAACTACCCATTGATTTGGATTGAAAATGTCCATTACTTGATTGCCATTGCTGCAGCCTCATTACTCACTGTAATGATTGCACCAGTTATGCGTCATCTGTCTAAACTATTTTTGGCTATCGATGCCATCGGTTTGGCTGTGTTTTCAATTATTGGCGCTCAAAAAACCTTAATGCTAGGTTTTAGCCCTGAAATAGCTATCGTTATGGGTGTCGTTACTGGGGTATTTGGTGGTGTTATCCGCGATATTCTCTGTAACCAAGTGCCATTAATTTTTAAGAAAGAGCTTTACGCTTTAGTCGCACTATTAACCGCCGCGGCTTATGTGGCAATGAAGTTTTATGGCGTACCTGAGTGGATTAACCTGTCCATTTCGTTAATCTTTGGCTTTAGTTTTAGAATGCTTGCTATTCACTTTAAGTGGTCTATGCCAAAATTTGATTATCAGTACCAGTCTGATAACGTGCATTAATGCTCATTCGGTATAATCTATAGAAACTAAAAGGTCGGCAAATGCCGACCTTTTTTATTACCTCAGATTTTATTCTATCTGATAGTCATTAAGCGGCTGGAGTCTCTTTTACATAGAGATCCATTTGTGGGTATGGAATACCAATTCCAGCTTCATCTAGTGCAACTTTAATCTGCTCAAGAATTTCAAAATGAGCAGGCCAGTAGTCCGAACTATTAACCCATGGGCGAACCACAAAGTTAACTGATGAATCAGCAAGCTCTGAAACTGCAACAGTGTATCCAGGGTCTTTAAGCACATACTGACTATTTTCAAGAATACCCGCCAGAACCTTTTTCGTCTCGGCTAGATTTGCATCATAAGAGACACCTATCACTAAATCTAAACGGCGAGTTTCCATCGCAGAATAGTTAACAATGTTGCCATGCATCATTGCCGAGTTAGGTGCGATAACAACCTTATTGTCAGGGGTAAGTAGTCGGGTCGAAAAAATAGTAATTTCATCAACCGTCCCCGAAATACCCGCGGCTTCAACATAGTCTCCGACGCGGCATGGTCTAAACAGCACCATTAACACACCAGCAGCAAAATTAGACAATGAGCCTTGAAGTGCTAAGCCAACTGCCAAGCCCGCGGCACCAATTACAGCCACTAAGGAAGCTGTTTGCACGCCAATTTGCCCCAGCGTGGCTACGATGGTAAATACAAATACTAAAGCCCAAGCCATATTCGAAACAAACGACACAACAGTTGTATCGACTTTACGCTTGTTCAATATTTTTGTGGTTAATTTTTTTGCGATATTCGATAAAAACTTACCAATGACAAAAATGATGATAGCAAACAGTATCTTCATGCCATAGGTGACGATTAGCTCTGGTGCCTGGTCCATTAAACCTTGCAAGTTATCCATTTACATACTCCCTTAAATATATGATAAAACTATTGAACAATAACTAAAAACTCAACACGTCGGTTTTGTTCACGACCATACGCATTTTGATTACTGGCAATGGGAGACTGGCTCCCCATACCTTTAATCTGAAATCTATTGGCTGCAAATCCAAACTGCTCAACTAAGACTTTTTTTACCTGTTCAGCCCGAGTTAATGATAGCCTTTGATTAAAACTCACTTCACCGATTGAGTCTGTGTGCCCCACAAGCAACAAAGGCACTCTTGTTACGGCTAACCAAAGGTTCAGCTTTTCAAATGCTTGCACCTGTGACATGAGCACTTGAGATTGAGCAAACTCAAACTTAACCGTAATAGATGACTTTTCTGTACAACTAGCCGGAAAGAGTTGCCCGTCACTCGTCGCAAAACACAAGTTTGGTATTATCCTAAGCTGCTGTACTGTCATCGTACTGGCTTGGCGGTTATCACAGCCACGAGCATCCACAATCTGACCTCGTGCAGTATCTTCACAGACATCTTTTAAATCTGGCACACCATCAAGATCAGTATCTTGCCATTGGCGGGCTAATAACCCTGCTGAAAAAAGCATGCTAATAATCAACATTAACGTCAACTTTTCCATAGCCACCCCCACCTAAACCTAACATACTCCACTAAGATTTTAGCCATAAGCCTGATATCTGACTAGAGATGTTCGTTTTAACAAGTGATATCTATCCCTCACCATCACAGGTTAAGCAAACAGCATTTTACGTCAAACAATCTAAAAACACAGCCAAATAATTAACTTAAGCATTACAATAATAGTAAACTTTTAGCACTTTTCGATTTAACTTGGATCTATTCTTATCTCATAAAACCGCGGGATTAACTAAAACCAAGGTGTAAAAAAAGCCGTTACTACTCAGTAGTAACGGCTTTTCACGTTTTAAAAAAGCACTAGCTTGCCATCTTCAACCTAAGTTTTATATTGTCGTAGCACCAGTTAAAAGCAACGGCATAGAAGAAGAAAAACACTAAAAATGCCGCTTCCATCGCTAAAGCTTGCAGGAGTGTCAACTCTAAAAACCACGCAATCGCAGGGACTGTAATGAATATTAACCCACCTTCAAAACCGCAAGTATGTGCAATGCGCACCTTCAAGCCACGATTAATCCTGTCTGCACCAAACTGTTTATCAAACCAGATATTGTAAAAGTAATTCCACACAACGGTAAAAAGGCTCAGTCCAACACCAACCGCTATCATAGAGGTTGCCTCAGTCCCTGATAGCATTGATGCTACAGGGACAATAATCGCCAACGCGATAGCTTCAAAAAGAATGGCGTGAATGATTCTGTCTTTAAATGTCATGATGATGCGTCCTAAAATTTACTTGCAGCCATTATCATCTTTAATTACGATACTTAAAAATTAGATACCATCACTTTTACTGATATGTTGACGATTGAACAGCTCTACTCATTTGTAACAACCGTTGAGACAGGCTCCTTTTCTGCTGCGGCCAGAAAGCTTGGCAAGGTGCAATCGGCCATTAGCCAGCACATCATTAACCTCGAAATCGATACGAATCAGACTTTGTTTGATAGAAGCCACCGCTACCCGGTATTGACTCGCGCAGGGGAGCAACTACTGCCCCAAGCAAAAGCTGTGCTTGCTCAACACCAACGACTTAACCAGCAAGTTGCCGCACTCGATGAGCTGGAGGACTTAAAGCTCACGCTCGCCGTGGACGAGGGGATCCCCTATGACAGATTTACTGCGATGCTCAGTAATTTGTCGAATCAATATCCTGAATGCGAGCTTGAGCTCTTATGTGCTTCGAGCTTAGATATCATTCATCTGGTCGATAGCAAACGAGCCGATTTAGGTATCGTTTTCAGTGAACTCACTTACTCCGAGAGCTTAGATTTCGAGTCATTAGGTACCGTGAAGTTTGAATTACTGGTAAGCCCTAATCATCCTCTTGCACAGTCGACCTCATCTCATATTGACGTACTTAAGCTGCATCGACAGTTAGTGATTGGTTCTAAAGCAAACCAAAAAGGTTGGTTTAATACTCCTCATTCTCCGGATGTGTGGCATGCAGATAACTACTACATGTTGCTTGAGTTAACGAAAGCAGGTTTTGGCTGGGCCTTGCTACCACAGCATATGTGTGAGCAAGCCATTGCAGAAAAGCAGCTGTGTAAGCTTAAGATTGATTTTGAGCAGCTCGGTTGGCAAGCCAATGTCGATATTATCCAGCATAAGTGCCGACTAGATAACCCACTTAACCGTCAGCTAAGAGTCTTGATGAGAAACTTGCTCAATTAACTCAAACAGAGTGTATTAAACCAGCAGTATAAAAAGGTGGCGTAGCGCCATAAAACAAAAAACGGCCATTTGGCCGTTTTTCTTATTTGGGCTAACTTACAACAAATTAGCTCATATACAAGCAGCTTACTTGCCTTCAGGCTTTGGCGGGTAGTTGAGTAGCAACGCAGCGACCGCTTCGTTAACCACTTCTACACGCTCTTCTGGTGTATCTTTGTCGCGCATCGTATCAGCAACAGAGCCTCTCCAAATAAGCTTCCCAGTATTGCGGTCCACCATATCTAGAATTAAAGTACCCACTTCATATTCGCGAACCGTGGTTTGGCTATGACCAGCGCCGCCACTCCAACCCCAGCCTGGGCCATAATATGGGTTATAACCATAGTTAGTATTAAAGGTATCGACATTGATTTTCTTGTCGACCTTAGTTAAGTAGTTAACTAAAACATCTGCTGTCGCAGCATCAGTCATTGTTAGCCCTTTTAACTGCAGCTGATCATCCACAGCTTGACGAACGCGTTGGTCCATCAGTCCATCTAAATGATAAGTCGCATCAGCGGTTTTCTTTTCAACCCAAGCAAACGTCTTCACATCTGAAAAGTTTACACCGGGATCATAATCTGAGCTTGTTTTAAGGGAACTACATGCACTTAATGCCAGTGCAGCAATGACAACCAATAGCTTCTTCATGTTTTCTCCAACAATAATCTTTTGAGCACTTATTAAGCCAGCTTACAGAGCAATCTATTAATCTACAACTCAATTTTAGTAAATACTCTTGTCATTATGCTTGACTTAATAAACCACCTTAATGATAATGATTATCAGTTAAATAATTTAAGTGAGTCATTATGCTTTGGTTTGTCGCAGCGTTTACTATCGCATCTATCGTGTTTTTAATTACCTCTGAAAAAGTAATGGAAAACTCAGCACCCGATGCATCATCAATAGACAAACTTAGTAAATACTCATTAGTCATACTGCCGTTAGTTGTGCTTAGCTGGGTCATTATTGCAATTGCAAGCGCCCCTACTACCCATTTTGCAGGTACAGCAATTGGCTTTGTGTTGACCTCTTGCTCTATTGCCTTGCCAAGCGCTCATAAGTATTTGGCGCCCCTTGCCACATTAACCTTTGCATCGCTCCTTATCGAGCTTGCGCTATACCTGTAATCTTTTTGTTTGCTAGGCCAACACTTGGCTTAGCAAACAGACAAGTTTCTATTCTCCTCCTCTCCCGTAACGCCAGCAACTTTGCTAAACTGCAGCCATAAGTTAACCAGCGACCATTTATATGAAATCCGATCCAAACGTATCTTTAGTCTACAGCACTGATAGCGGTAGAATAGCCCCCGAAAAAGAGATCCTATCCGCTCCTGAAGGAGATGGAATTGTCAGAATTCATAACGACAGCAAGGGTCGCAAAGGCAAAGGGGTTTCAGTTATTAAGGGCCTAGGTTTACAAGAGAAAGAATTAAAAGCCTTGGCACAAAAACTGAAAAAACAATGCGGCTGTGGTGGTACGGTAAAGGACTTCAATATTGAAGTGCAAACCGATAACAGAGAGCTGGTTAAAACCTTGCTCGAAAAGCTTAATTACACTGTCAAATTAGCGGGTGGCTAAACGCTATTTTATATGGAAAAGTCTATGGACAGTTTACAAAATCACTTTCTAATTGCTATGCCATCTTTGCAGGACACCTACTTTGAGCGCTCACTGATCTATATCTGTGAACACAACGAAAAAGGTGCAATGGGGATTGTTGTTAATAAGCTCAGCGGCATCATTGTTGATGAGCTTTTGGAGCAAATGGAGCTCGTGGACGAGCCTGATGCTATCGACTCTTTAGCTGCAGAAGTGTTAATTGGCGGCCCGGTTAACCCTGAGCGCGGATTTGTACTACATAGCACTCAAGATTGCTGGACCAATAGTGAAGCGGTCAGCGATGAAATCATGCTAACCACCTCACAAGATGTTCTAACCTGTTTAGGGTCAGACAAGGCACCAGATAAGTTCTTAATTGCCCTCGGCTATTCTGGCTGGACACGTGGCCAATTAGAGCAAGAGATCATCGAAAATACCTGGTTATCGATACCAGCAACCCCAGAGTTACTATTTGAGGTTGAGCACGAGCAGCGCTGGCAACAAGCAACTGAATCCCTCGGTTTCGATATTTGGCAACTCTCTAACCTCACAGGCCATGCATGATTACCGTAATCGGTACTGTAGTAGCATAAATACATAGGAATACACAGAGATGGGCGATAAAAGCGTCTTAGGATTTGATTACGGTACCAAGAGTATTGGTATCGCTATTGGTCAAGAGCTCACTGCGAGTGCACGACCTCTATTATCAATTAAAGCGGTCGATGGTATTCCAAAATGGGATGAAATTGGCGCACTCATCACCGAATGGAAACCTGATCTTGTTGTTGTCGGTCTACCACTCAATATGGATGGCACAGAACAAGAGATGACTCAACGAGCCAGAAAATTTGCTAACCGAATAAATGGCCGTTTTGGCATAAAAGTCGAGACTCAAGATGAGCGTCTCACCACTGCCGATGCCAAAGCCAGACTCTTTGAAATGGGTGGTTACAAGGCACTGACCAAAGGTCAAGTCGATGCCATGTCAGCGGTATTAATTATTGAAAGTTATTTCGAGAATCAATATCTGTAATTCGGAGCAAAATCTGAGTAACCCACATCAATATTAAAAAGGGAGCGACTATTGAATGAGTCGCTCCCTTTTTGTATCACACGCAGGTATAAGCTTAAATATACGGTTTAACGATATTCGCCATCATCTTAATATGAGCGTCATCATCATTTAGCGCTGCAATATAACGATATTGTTCACCACCAGATTCTTCAAAGATTTCACGGTTCTCCCCCGCAATCTCCTCTAAAGTTTCTAGACAATCGGCACTAAAGGCTGGGCAAACAACAGCAATGTCTTTAATACCTTGACCAGGTAAAGCAGCCATTGTCGCATCAGTATAAGGCGTTAACCACTTAGCTTTACCGAAGCGAGATTGGAATGTTGTTATATATTGCTCTTCACTCAGTCCTAGCTTTTCAACCACCAGCTTAGTCGTTGTCATGCAAAAGCAGTAATAAGGGTCACCTAAATGCAGGTTACGCTCTGGCATACCATGGTATGAGAGCACTAATTTTTGTGGCTGACCATTCAGTTCAAAGTCTTTGGCAATGGACGCTGCTAAGGCATCAATAAAGTCAGGGTTATCATGATAAGTATTGATAAAATGCAGCGCAGGTAGGTAACGCCAGCTTGCCAACTCTTTGGCTATCGCATCGAAAGCCGATGCCGTTGTAGGTGCTGAATATTGAGGGTAAAGCGGTAATACCACTATTTTGTCTACCCCCTCCTTATGCATCCTTTGCAGAGTCGATGAAACTGACGGCGAGCCATAGCGCATACAAAAATCGACCGATACCTCACTGCCCTCTTTTGAAAAATACTCAGCCAACTTTTGAGTTTGGCGGCGAGTAATGTCCATCAAGGGCGAACCTTGCTCAGTCCACACCTGCTTATAAAGCGCTGCAGATTTTGCTGGGCGCACACGTAAAATAATACCGTGCAAGATGATCATCCAAACCAACTTTGGGATCTCAACCACACGAGGGTCAGCTAGAAACTCCGCTAGATAGCGTCTAACAGCAGACGCGGTCGGCTCATCGGGTGTCCCCAAATTAACTAACAACACCCCTGTTTTACCGCGCTTTCTATGCCCAACGTCCTTGCTCAGCCCTGAATACTTAGCCAAGATAACTCCTTAATGTTTAAATTTTACAGCTGATACGTTTCAATCTGTTTTAGGATCGGTTCTACTCACAAAAAAACTGGCAATACAGGATATTGCCAGTTTTTTATTAAACAGCTATTAATTAATCTAAATTGAGTGTCACACCGTCCATTGAGCTGCTGCTCGCGGGATCTGAACTCTGTAACTTAATCATCAAGCGTAAGTCATTTGGCGAGTCAGCGTGATGCAATGCATCAGCGTAACTAATTTCACCATCTGTGTAGAGCTTTAACAGGGCTTGATCGAATGTCTGCATTCCCTGCTCATTTGATTTTGCCATGGTATCTTTAAGCAAATGCAGCTCATTTTTAGCAATCAAACTTGCCACTCGAGGGGTGTTAATTAACACCTCAATCGCCGCTCGTCGTCCAGTGCCATCACTCTTAGGCACCAGTTGCTGGGCTACAATGCCGCGTAAATTTAATGACAGATCAAATAATAATTGATGGTGCTTACTTTCAGGCACTAGATGCATAATACGGTCGAGTGCTTGGTTAGCGTTGTTAGCGTGCAAGGTCGCCATACATAGATGACCCGTTTCTGCAAACGACAGTGCAAACTCCATCGTTTCTTGACTACGAATTTCACCAATCAAAATCACATCAGGAGCCTGACGTAGTGAGCTCTTAAGTGCGGCATCAAAGGACTCAGTATCGATACCGACTTCACGCTGCGTAATAATGCTCTGCCTGTGGTCATGTACAAATTCCACCGGATCTTCAATAGTCAAAATGTGCCCACGTGCATGGTTATTGCGATAACCAACCAAAGCAGCAAGTGAAGTTGACTTACCTGTGCCAGTACCGCCCACCATGATCACCAGACCACGTTTACTCATCACTAAGTCTTTAAGGATCGGGGGCAGCATTAGCTCATCGACCTCAGGGATCTTGGTCTCGATACGGCGCATCACACAACCAGGGGCTTCACGTTGCCAAAAGGCGCTGACACGGAATCGGCCCAAATCTTGTGCGGCGAAGGCAAAATTACATTCACGAGACTCGTGAAACTCCAACTTCTGTGCCTCTGTCATCAACGACTCAACAAAGTCTAACGACTGCGCCGGAGTAAACGGGTTTTCCCCAAGAGGACGCAGCTCACCATCAACCTTGGCGCTTGGCGGAAAACCTGCAGTAATAAACAGATCCGATGCCTTACGTTCAATCATCACCTTTAGAAAAGGACGAACATCCATAGACTAACTATTCCTATATACTTATTACGACTTACTAAAAGTTCGCTTGTTTATTCGAGCTCTTAGCCATGGCATCTTCACGGGTGATCTGACCGCGGTTAACCAAGTTCTGTAAACACTGGTCAAGGGTCTGCATACCATGAGCCATACCCGTTTGGATTGCCGAATACATCTGCGCGACTTTATCTTCACGGATAAGGTTACGAATAGCAGGAGTTCCCATCATGATCTCGTGAGCAGCAACACGGCCACCGCCCACCTTTTTAATCAAGGTCTGAGAGATAACAGCCTGCAAAGATTCAGACAACATGGTTCTTACCATGCCTTTTTCACCTTCTGGAAATACGTCAACGATACGGTCAATCGTTTTAGCAGCAGAGGTCGTATGCAAGGTACCAAATACCAAGTGACCCGTTTCCGCTGCGGTCATTGCTAGCCGGATGGTTTCTAGGTCTCGCATCTCACCCACTAAGATCACATCAGGATCTTCACGCAATGCGCTTCGTAGCGCGGCGTTAAAGCTGTGAGTATGGCGGTGCACTTCACGTTGGTTAATCAAACACTGTTTATTTTGATGCACAAATTCTATCGGATCTTCAATCGTTAGAATATGATCATGGCGGTTGTCATTGACGTAATCGATCATCGCCGCCAAGGTGGTACTCTTACCTGAGCCCGTTGGGCCGGTAACGAGCACTAAACCACGGGGAAAGCTGGAGATCTTTTTAAAGATTTCAGGCGCACCTAACTGCTCTAAACTCAAGATATCACTCGGAATGGTACGAAAAACCGCAGCCGCACCACGAGACTGATTAAAGGCGTTAACACGAAAACGTGCAAGCCCTGGAACTTCAAACGAAAAATCGATTTCTAAATGTTCTTCATAATCTTTACGCTGCTTATCATTCATGATGTCATAGACTAGGCTATGCACACCTTGATGGTCTAAAGCAGGCAAGTTAATCTTTCTCACTTCACCATCAACACGGATCATGGGAGAAACACCCGCTGAAAGGTGTAGATCTGACGCATTGTGTTTTACACTAAAGGCAAGTAACTCTGTGATTTCCATAGTTTGGGATATCCATTCAACCAAAAACTTACAACATGACAACAATAACAGACAGACTCGCAATCGCCCAGCGTCGAATCGCTCAAGCAGCGCAAAACGCTTCTCGCCGAATAGAAGATGTACAACTATTGGCCGTGAGCAAGACCAAGCCCAATGAATACATAATCGAAGCCTACCAAGCCGGACAACGTCGCTTTGGCGAAAACTATGTGCAAGAGGGGGAATCTAAGATAAATGCGCTTAGCGAAGCGTATCCAGATATCGAATGGCACTTTATTGGGCCACTGCAATCTAACAAGAGCAAAATAGTCGCAAGCTTGTTTGACTGGATGCATACACTTGAGCGTGAAAAAATCGCTCAACGCTTAAGCGAACAACGCCCTGAATCATTGCCAGCACTCAATGTATGTATTCAGGTCAACATTAGCCAAGAAGCCAGTAAATCAGGGGTGGCTGTAGATGATGTATTTGACCTTGCAGAAAAAATAGCGCAATTACCTAAGCTGACATTACGCGGCCTGATGGCGATCCCCTCGGCCGACGTTGATGAACAAACCGCAGCGGCTGAACTTTCAGCGTTACAAGGCCTTTATACAGAGCTCGCTAAGCGTTTTGATAGTGTCGATACCTTATCTGTAGGCATGAGTGATGATTTAGAGTTAGCCGTCGCTCACGGTTCGACCATGGTACGCATAGGCAGTGCGATATTTGGCGCCCGAGATTACAATAAGGCATAACCAGATAAGCTTTAACATAAAAGTGCTTGGCAAATAATCGCAATATGAACATGATTACAAGCGTCATACAATTATCTGCAAACCACTTGAGTTTTAGGGTTTTGCCCAGATATTAATGACTAATACCAAGCAGTACAAAGTAGCCACACAAACTAAAACAAAAAGAGATCTTCATGACACAAAAGAAAGTATGCTTTATTGGCGCTGGCAACATGACTCGCAGCATTGTCAGCGGCTTAGTTAACAGTGGTTACAACCCTAAACTTATTGAGGCAACCAACCCAAGTCAACCAAAGCTAGATGCTATGGTCAGCGACTTTGGCATCAAGGTTTCCAATAACAATCTTCAAGCAGCTAAAACTGCCGATGTTATCGTGCTTGGTGTTAAACCCCACCTAATGCAAGTTGTTGGCGAAGAGCTAAGCGGCTTAGATCTGTCTAATAAGCTAGTTATTACCATTGCCGCTGGTGTAACCGCCAAACGATATGGTGATTATTTTAAGCAAGAGATCAAACTAATACGCACTATGCCTAATACTCCTACGCAAATAGGTGTAGGCTTAACAGGCCTTTACGCAGGTGAAGAGATATCTGCTGAGCAAAAAGCAATTTGCGAAACACTCATGGCCACTGGCGGTGAAGTTGTTTGGGTCGATAAGGAAGATGATTTAAACCAAGTGATCGCCCTTGCTGGTAGCTCTCCGGCTTATTTCTTCCTGTTTTTAGAATCTATGGTGGAAAGCGCAGTTAAAGGCGGTATGCCTGAAGTGGTGGCAAGAGAGATGGCGCAGCAAGCAGCCCTTGGTGCAGCATTGATGGTTAAGCAAAACCCTGAGCTAAGCCTAGCCCAGCTCAGAGCCAATGTCACCTCAAAAGGTGGTACAACGGCGCAAGCCGTTGAGACGTTTGAAAAAGGTAATTTACGAGGCTTAGTCGATAGCGCAATGAACAATTGCATCGCCCGCGCTGAAGAGATGGCAAAGCAGTACTAATTTTTAAATTTAACGTAAAAAGTAGAGTAAACAGATGAATGCATTTAGTTTTCTGATAGGTACGGTATTCGACCTATACCTGATGGTCGTGGTATTACGTATTTGGCTACAACTTGCCAAAGCTGATTTTTATAACCCATTTAGCCAATTTATCGTAAAAGCCACCCACCCGATTGTAGGCCCATTACGCCGAGTACTGCCCTCTTTCGGCAGTTTTGATACCGCCTCTTTCGTACTGGCGATATCGGTTGTGGTCCTTAAGTTTGTCATCCTAAGCCTGATGGCTGGCGCAGCGATTGATGTACTGACACTGCTACTTATCTCACTAGTCTCTGTGGTTAAAGAAGCGGGGGTATTGCTTTTCTGGATGCTTATCCTACGTGCAATCTTAAGTTGGGTCAGCCAAGGTAGCAACCCGATTGAGATGGTCATGGGCCAGTTAACTGAACCACTACTTGCCCCTATTCGCCGCATATTACCGCCAATGGGTGGCCTAGATTTATCATTACTGGTAATGATGATTATCCTTAATTTCTTGAATATTTTACTTGCGCAGTACGTTCCATTTTGGGCTAGCGTTTAGTGACTCCAGCGATAATGCAGCAGGGTGACCTGCTGCTTCAACTTTATATTCAGCCTAAAGCAAGTCGAGACCAAATTGTTGGCCTACATGGTGAAGAGATAAAAATAGCCATTACTGCACCACCAATCGATGGTAAAGCGAACGCCCATTTAACCAAGTATCTATCTAAAGCCTTTAAAGTGCCCAAAGGCGATATAGACATAGTGAAAGGCCAGATGGGACGCCATAAACAAGTCAAGATTACTGCGCCTAAACTTATTCCAACAGAAATACAAAACCTTTTGTAACCTTATACTTATAGGAAGTATAAGGCGCTTAGTCCAACTAAGTTCTATACTGTTACCAAGATATCTTCCTAAGGAAAGCGAATATGATACGGTCTTTAACCACTATGCTAATGCTCTGTTTATGCTTAAGCAGCAACGCATTTGCCGAACAAAAAGAAAAAGTGGGTAATTACGATATCCACTATGTCGCCCTCAGCAGCACCTTTCTAACCCCAAGTATTGCCAAGTCCTATGGCATCAAACGCAGTAGCTACACTGGCATTATTAATATTGCCGTGCTCGATACTAGTGTCAAAGGTCATCCAGCCGTACCCGTTGAGATCTCAGGCGTCGCCAATAACTTACTCGATGCCAGAATCGACTTAAAATTTAGAGAAATTCGTGAGGGTGATTCAATCTACTACATTGCCGAAGTGCCTTATCGTGATGACCAAGAAATTAACTTTAAAATCGCAATTAAGTACGGTAAGAAGCTCAATACCGCGCTCACGTTCAAACAAAAATTCTACGTAGAATAACTGCCGCTTATAATGAGTAAACAGGGGCATTGCGCCCCTGTTTTTTATTCTGTTGCTACTATCGAAAACCCCATATCTCGGCTATTATTGCCGCCATTATTTTATGACTCATCTTATAGGCACCCCATGAATCAAATCGTCCTTGCCAGCGGCAACAAAGGTAAACTTAAAGAATTTTCTGAATTGATGGCAGATTACGGCGTTGAGATCTTAGCTCAGAGCGAATTGAACGTATCTGAAGTGCCTGAAACTGGCACTACATTTGTTGAAAATGCCATTATCAAAGCAAGACACGCCGCCGAAGTGACGGGTTTTGCAGCCATTGCCGATGACTCAGGTCTTGAGGTCGATTTTTTACAAGGTGCACCCGGTATTTATTCGGCGCGTTATGCAGGCGAAGGGGCTAAAGATGAGCAAAATTACACTAAGCTGTTAAACGCACTTGAAGGTCAAACTGAACGCAATGCGCGCTTTCAGTGTGTATTGGTCTATATGCGTCACGCTAAAGATCCAACCCCTATTATTTGCCAAGCATCATGGGAAGGCACAATAGGCTTCGCTCCAGAAGGTGAAAACGGTCACGGTTACGATCCTATCTTTATTCCCGCTGAACACGAATGCGCAGCAGCGAACCTAAGCAGTGACGAGAAAAACAAACTAAGCCATCGTGGTAAAGCATTAGTGTTATTAATTGCTGCCATGAAGCAACAAGGTATCTTTAACTAATGTTAACCCTGCCACCGTTAAGCCTTTATATTCATATTCCTTGGTGCGTACAAAAGTGCCCTTATTGTGACTTTAACTCCCATGGCCAGCATGGAGAGTTACCCCAAGCTGAATATGTTGATGCACTGATTAAGGATCTCAAACAAGATCTGCATTATGTACAAGGTAGACAGCTACACACGATTTTTATCGGTGGTGGAACGCCCTCTTTATTCGATGCTGCGCATATTGGTCGATTACTGCGTGAAGTCGACGCGCTTATTCCGTTTAGTGACAATATTGAAATCACCATGGAAGCCAACCCTGGCACCCTTGAACATGATGATTTTGAAGCCTATTGCCAAGCCGGTGTGACTCGTCTTTCTATTGGCGTACAGAGCTTTTCAACCGACAAGCTTAATCTACTTGGTCGAATTCATAATAAAGATGAAGCGCATATCGCCGCGCAAAAAGCCAAAGTCTCGGGTTACCAGAGCTTTAACTTAGACTTGATGCATGGCTTACCAAACCAAAGTTTTGATGAGGCGCTTGCCGATATTGAAACAGCAGCAGGACTGGCACCGCCGCATTTGTCTTGGTATCAGCTAACAATTGAACCTAATACCTTATACCACTCTAAGCCACCGCAGTTACCAGATGATGAAAACTTGTGGCAGATCTACGAGCAGGGACAAAAGCGTCTAGCCGAGCTGGGATATCAGCAATATGAGATCTCGGCTTACGCTAAAGAGGGCTATCAGTGCAGACACAATCTTAACTATTGGCAGTTTGGTGACTACCTTGGCATAGGTTGTGGTGCCCACGGTAAAGTCACCCTAATTAACGATAATAACGTTAGCGACAACAAGATTATTCGTACCGTCAAGATTAAGCACCCTAAAGGCTATTTAGCGGCTGATAACTACACCTATGAAACCAGTGAGGTAGTTGAAGAAGATAGAGCCTTAGAGTATTTAATGAATCGCTTGCGCCTAATGAGCCCTATTCCTAAAGTGGAATTTGAGCAGCGCACCGGTTTATCACGAGAGACGATAACTGACGGAGTAAAACAAGCCTGCGCTAAAGGCTTGATGACCGAGTCGGATGATCATTGGCAGCTTACTAGTAAAGGCCACCTGTTCGTCAATGAGCTGCTGTCACAGTTTCTGTAGTGAGCACACTCTCTTACGAGCACATCTTAATCAGTTGAATACAATAGAAAAGATATTAACATCGGTTAATAGTGAAACATTTGCTAACACTTAGATCAAAAAATTAACCGCCGGCTTCTTTAGGATAACAATCATAATTCTAAGGAAGCCTCAAAATGCCTATAAAAACAAAAATCAACTTTATCGCCCTATCACTTTCAATTGCATTTAGTGCCACTGCCACATTTAGTACCACAGCGATTGCCGCTTCATCCTCTGTACAATTATTAAGTTCAAGTGAGAGCGTTGCTCATAAGGCAGAAAGCGAGTCAGAAAAAGCCAACCTATTGTTTGAAAGCATTTTTATGGAAAATGTCATGGCGAGCCCTATTTCACAAACGCACCTAGGGATTAAAACTGACTATGACAAATGGGACGAGATGGGTGATGCCGCCGATGATGCCGCCCTTGCACGAGATAAAAAACACTTAACCCAGCTACAAAACATCGACCCAAGTAAGCTCGATAGACAGACTCTACTCAGCTATCAGCTATTAACCCAAAAGCTTGCTCAAAGCATTAAAGATGACAAGTGGCGTTACCATAGCTACCCGGTCAACCAGATGTATGGTGGCCACTCACAAATCGCCTCTTTCTTGATTAACCAGCACCAAATTGGCAACGTTGAAGATGCCAAAGCCTATATTAGCCGCCTACAAGGGGTGCCTAAGCGATTATCTCAACTACAAACGGCCTTAGAAGCGCGTGAAACTAGGGGCATTATTGCGCCTAAGTTTGTGTTCCCTTATGTAATAACCGACAGCAAAAACATCGTGGCCGGCGCACCTTTCACAGCTGAGTCTAATAAGGGCGATAAGGCACAAGATAGCGCGCTATGGGCTGACTTTAAACGCAAAGTATCAAGCCTTGAGTTGAGCGATAGCGACAAAGATAGCTTATTACGAGATGCTAAATCTGCGTTAGTGAATGATGTAAAACCTGCCTACGACAAGCTCATCGCCTACATGACACAGCTTGAAACTAAAGCCGATACTCGTGACGGCGCGTGGAAGTTCCCTCAAGGTGACTCTTATTACAACAATGCATTAGCTCGCACGACCACAACCGACATGACGGCCAATGATATTCATGAGCTAGGTCTATCTGAAGTGTCGCGTATTCACAGCGAAATGCGCGATATCATGACCAAGGTTAACTTTGAAGGCTCATTAACCGAGTTCTTCAAGTTTATGCGTGAAGATGAACAGTTCTATTACGCCAATGACGATAAAGGCCGTAAAGCGTATCTTGATGAGGCCACCGCACTAATTGATACCATGAGCAGCAGACTTGATGAAGTGTTCAAGGTGAAGCCTCAAGCACCGATGATCGTTAAACAAGTTGAAGCCTTTAGAGAAAAATCAGCAGGTAAGGCGTTTTACAATAATCCATCACCAGATGGAAGTCGTCCAGGCACTTACTACGCCAACCTTTATGATATGAAAGCAATGCCAAAATATCAGATGGAGGCACTAGCCTACCATGAAGGCACGCCGGGTCATCATATGCAGATAGCTATCGCCCAAGAGCTTGATGGAGTACCTAAGTTCCGTAAATTTGGTGGCTACACCGCTTATATTGAAGGTTGGGGCTTGTACAGTGAATACTTCCCGAAAGAGATGGGCATGTACTCAGACCCGTATTCAGACTTTGGCCGCTTAGCCATGGAGCTTTGGCGCGCTTGTCGCTTGGTCGTTGATACCGGAATTCACGCTAAAAAGTGGACCCGTGAAGAGTCTATCGAATATTATGTCTCTAACACGCCTAACGCCAAATCAGATGCCGTGAAGATGGTTGAGCGCCATGTTGTGATGCCATCACAGGCCACCGCCTATAAAGTAGGTATGCTTAAGTTGCTTGCCCTAAGAGACAAGGCGCAGCACGCATTAGGGGATAAGTTTGATATTCGCGATTTCCACACCATAGTCCTTAAAAATGGTCCAGTGCCGTTAGATGTACTCGAAAGTGAAATCGATCTTTGGATTGAACAGAGTAGTTAATAAGTTCTGATAATAACTTTGTTAATTATCATTCAAACCTGTCAGCCGAGCTCAGCCACTCTAGCTCAGCCACTCTAGCTCAGCCACTCTAGCTTAGCCACAGTCGCTCTAGCGCAATACAGAAATCTAAACTAAAGAGGGCACAATTATGTTGTGCCCTCTTTCATCTCGAAGTTAACCAAAAGGCACCAGCCCAAAAATGTTCTAACCTGCTTCGTCGCCTTAGCCGTTGATTACAGCCTTAAGTAAGCAGTAAATTCAATTCAAAATTGTACTTATCATCATAAACAACTTAGTTTTAATATGATAAATATAAACATGCTGCGGTTAAGGGAACGAATGTCTGAGAATACACAAGTTGAGCTAAGCACTGAGATAAGCCCAAACTGGTTTGCCTCTGTTATGGGAACAGGCATCATCGCTAACGCCGCTATCGGGTTACCAATGTTTGGCAGTCACCTCAGCACCATAGGGCTGATTATCTGGTTACTCGCATCCTTGATGTTAGTCGCTATGGTATTACTGAAAATAGTTCAGACCATTACCAAGCCCCACATTATCAAACGGCAATTTAACGATCCCGTGATGTCGCAATTTTTTGGCGCGCCTCCCATGGCGATGCTTACCATAGCGGGAGGAACGCTCTTATACGGCGCGCAAATCATGGCAGCAGATACAGCCATCACACTCGCTTGGAGCCTGTGGATAGTGGGCACCCTGCTTGGACTGGTTACCGCCGTTGTTATTCCATTTCATCTTTTTACCCATCATCAGGTCCGTGAAGACGCCGCTTTTGGTGGTTGGTTGATGCCCGTTGTCCCCCCTATGGTCTCTGCCGCTATCGGTGCAATGTTAATCCCCCATGCTGAAAGTATTGCCCTACAACAAACGCTTCTTTATGCCTGCTATGCCATGTTTGGCATTAGCTTACTTAGTGCACTAATAATTATCACAATGATCTGGAGCCGCTTAGCTTACTCTGGCACATCTGGCAGCGCACGCGTTCCCACCCTTTGGATTGTATTAGGGCCTCTTGGGCAATCAATTACTGCAGCGGGCGCCCTCGGTAGCGTGGCGTTACTTGTTGTCGATGAACCAATATCAACGGGAATGAATACCATGGCAATTCTTTATGGTGTTCCTATTTGGGGATTTGCTTTTTTCTGGTCGATACTAGCAAGCTTACTGACACTGCGTGCCCTGCGTAGGAAAATGCCCTTTGCACTCACATGGTGGGCATTTACCTTCCCAGTAGGCACTTGCGTGACAGGAACAACGCAACTGGCCTTACATACTGGATTACCGGCATTTGAGTGGGCAGCGATTATTTTGTTTACCGGTTTAATTTGTGCTTGGATTATCGCAGCGATGGGCACCATAAAGGGATTTAAAGGTGGCCATATTATGAAGAATCCAACCACATCGTCTCATGTCGTTTCTAAGAAGGGCAATCAATAAAAACCCTTTATGGAAACATTACGTGCCCATAAAGGATGCTAGGTTCTAGTTTCTAGTTTCTAGTTTCTAGTTTCTAGTTTCTAGTTTCTAGTTTCTAGTTTCTAGTTTCTAGGTTCTAGGTTCTAGGTTCTAGTTTCTAGGTTCTAGGTTCTAGGTTCTAGGTTCTAGGTTCTAGGTTCTAGGTTCTAGGTTCTAGGTTCTAGCATTTAGTCATAATCACCAACATTGGGCACGCTAAAACTGACATCATTCCAAGGCCAAGGTACCTTCGCCATAAAGTCTGCTAGCTCGGGAGTATCTGCATGTTGCTCCCTGATCACTGCCATTGTCCTATGCACATGAAATGGATGTATAGTCTCTTGACCACCAATGGCGATAAAGTACTTGGCGAGAACATCTAAATACTGTCGCTTATCTGCCAAAGCTAGCACCGCATCGGCCATTACTGGCGCACCTTTCAGTCCCGACAAATCGGCGGCGCAGTTCCAACTAGCAAATTGCTTAATAATACTCCCTAATAGCTCTGCACCCTTTTCATCGTAAGCTGCTGAAGCAAACAGATCGTACTCACTTTGGACGCTACACCCGTTGACTTGTTGAGTAACAAAGCCAAAGAATAGCGATGTCTGTTTACCTTGCTGGTAATGCGCCTCAAGTTTAGGCATGAGAGTATTAAGATTTTCAAGCGAGCTAATCTTTGCTTCAGTATCATTGACATCTTGAAGACAAAGATCGACCTGGCCATTCGAGCTAGGTACTACTGTTAGCTTGGTCGGCATAGCTAAGCTGAACTCCACCTGCTGACAGACTACTGAAACAACACTGTTAGTAGGGCTTTCTTTGTGGCTTTCGTTCAGATTCTGACATCCACTAGCTGTATTGTGATGACTTTCAGCCTGTTTCGTAGAGGGAGCTCCCAGCTTATCTGCCAGCTCCATCTGCCAAATACGCGCATCTTCATGCTCACCAACTGCCACTATCAACTGCTTATCAATTTGGCCTTTAATCACAACAGGCTCATGCCCAAAGATTTGTACAGAGCGCAGCTTGCCATTGCTGCTACCTTGCATCAGTTTAAACTCGGGCGATATGCGCTCCCCAGTTAACGACAGCTGCTGCGCTACGCCATCTTGCCAACCGAGCCAAATACTATGACCATCAACCGCGATACTTGCCGATGTTAAGCACTCAATAAAGGTTTGCAACTCATCATGATGGCTTGAGCTGGTATCGCCATTGGCAATTTCAGTTAATGACTCAAGCAAGTCTTCAGCTTGATAAGCGGCGCAAATTTGCGATGGTTTAAGCGATCTTACACAGCGACTCCAATGCACTTTTTTCTGTTTAAAATCGATAAGCTGTAACACAAAATTAAAGCTCAGAGCCTCAGTGGATAATTCAGCAGCCTCCGCAGAAGGGGCCGCAATGCTAAGCGTTTCGGTATTAGCAAGCAGTGCAATGCCACGCCGTTTATCCATAAAAAAGGTGTTACGCACCGAGATCTCGGTAGGTGCAGGCTTGCCCTCAAGTGGATGTATTTGGGTTTCAGAAGTGAGAGGGTTAAAACTTTGCAGTTGATGCATTCTGCGCTTTTCGCGCTGGTAGAACACAAATTCATTATCTGCGACACAAACCATGCTGCCATTAACAAACTTAAACGGCATTTCGTATCGCGTAATGTCCGCCATATTGAGCTCAAGATCATTAACCATTGTCAGGCTATTTATGGCACGCTCTTGCGCTAACGCAATATCGACACAAAATAATGACTTCGCGCTCCGTCGCCCGCCTTGCTTAGCGCCAACGATCCATAGTTTACCATTGCTGATGCAAGCATCTTCTGTCGGGTACAGTTGCAGCGATGCTATCGCTGACAGGCTAACCTTGCTTGAATTGGCAGCATTAAATACAGCACTAAAAATTTGACCGCTTGAGTCCACAGCGATAAAGCGCTCATTATCAAGCCACTCCGCCAACAAGAGCTCACAGTTACAACTGCCAAGCAGTTCAAATTGGCTATGCAGTTCAACATTGAGCCCACAAGCGTTTACTATTTGCAGTTGAATAAGCCCATCGTAGTACAAACGGTAATGCTGAAAAGAGTATTCATGCAAGGGGGCTTGCTGTGGGGTAACTTGTAGTGAAGTAGCTTGTAGTGCTGAGTCAGCAGAACGAGAAAAGAGTGACTTAATAAATTTATTCAATGTAATACTCATCTCGCAAAATAAATGGCTCTTCAAAGCAGAGTAAAATTTAAATATTACTCTGTATTATCTGCAGCTTAAGGTGGTTACGCCCCTACTTTCAAGTGTTTTGTTCTGTAATAGAGATGTCACTGCAGATGTGATTTAAGCTCCTCGCTTAATTCAAGCTATCATGGTTCTAATGACTTATGTTTGACATCGCGGAAACTGAAGGGGAAAGCACAATCGCTAAACGTCTAGGTTGCCAATAGCGAGTATGAAAACTAGAGTTTTCGCTAGGCTTGAAACTGTTTAATAAATAGAACAGTCAATAATAATCTATGCGGTTTAAACTTTGGCAAACCCCAAAAAGAAAAATACCCCGGCTATAAATAACCGGGGTAAACCAAACTAGGTGATGGTTTGAAGGCTGACATTGTTTTAGTTCTTAAACGGTCTGCCAGCATTGATACAAAATGCTTTTTAGCTGCTCTGTATAGCACAATAGAGAGGGGTCATTCTCGATTGCACTATAGGACTCAGAGCTTTTGAATCAACTGCCTGCAATTGTATTAAAATGAGAACAAAGTTCAACCGAAATGATTTCAAGCTGTTTAGCTAAGGCTAAGTGTAACTTAACTAAACAACATGAGAATATGAATTAAGTAACTGAATAGAATACACATAAGCACTTACTACATTAGCAATATGCATTCACCGTTCAACATATAGAACAATGTTTCCCTATTTTACTTACGTTTTGCATACAATTCTTTTAAAGGAGTGTCCCAATACGGCGGCGTACCGATATGATCTTTTATAAAATCAATAAAGGCGCTCACCTTAGGAGCCAAGTGTTTACGTCTTGGGTAAACAGCCTGTAATGGCAAATGATGAGTTAATTGCCAATCTTCAAGAATTGGAACTAGCGTTCCCTTTTCAAGCTCATCTTCAAGTAGGTAACTTGCTAGATAAACCACACCTAGCCCGCTCACTGCCGCGGATTTAAGCGCTGGGGCATTGTCGACTCTGAAATTACCCGTTACGCCAATTTCACAGTAATCATCGCCTTGCTTAAACTGCCAGACGCTGTGTTCATGCCACTCGCCTTGATATACTAAGCAATTATGATCCACTAACTGCTCAGGGCGACTTGGCACACCATGCTTTTCAACATAAGACGGTGATGCCGCTAACAAAAATTGGCACTTCATTAGTGGTCTTGCAACCATACCTAACGGTAATTGCTCTGACATGGTAAGTAGTAAGTCCAGACCTTCACTAACCACATCAACCTTGTGGTCAAGTAAGCTTACTTGCAGTTCTAATTCTGGGTGCCTTGCCATAAATTCAGGCAGAGCAGGAATGATATGCATGGTACCGAAAGACTGAGAAATGCCTACCTTCAATACACCTCGAGTAGCGTCGTTAAGGTTATGCACGCTAGCAACCGCTTGATCTGCATCCCTTAGTAGCGCTTCACCTTGGGTATATAGCAGCTGACCTGCTTCCGTTAAACTCAAACTTCTGGTGGTGCGCTGTATTAACTGAACACCCAGTTTATGTTCCAGATCGGCAACTTGGGTACTAACTTTAGACTTTGATATGCCTAACTTTCTCGCCGCAGAGCTAAAACTGCCCGCTCGAGCCACATGGGTGAAAATTGCGATTGGTTCTAAAAGTTCTAACATGTAAATCGCCTTAAGGTGTTTACGACAGTAATAGTACTTCCATCGCTAAGACATGCTGTTTTAATTTAAAAACAATATCTTAAGTGAATATATGTACGCTAGAGTAGAGTTTTATTATTTAACCAATTATTGGTTTTTATTTTTATTTTTAGAAGTATACCAAAAAATCCCCATAACTCATCAAATATGTAGTTTTGGCTATATACAAAAGGGAAAGCTAATACGAAAGTCTATTAAGGCATTAGAACGGAAAAGCCCCTGCACAAAGGTGGGATGCAGGGGGCGTTGCAAATAGTCAAAGGCAACAGGTTTACTTCATTGTTTTACCAAGCGTATGACTTAGTAATGAGTCCAGTGAAGTAATGTTTACTCGAGCAAAGTGGTATTTGCTGATTCAACTAACGGATAATTAGCAAGTTGAGGAATTTCATTGCGTAATTGCTTTTCAAGTACCACTAAAGACTTGAAATTTTCACATAACTTTTCGCCACGCGCTTCAATGTCATCGGCTTGCTGCTCCATTTGCAGCTCAATCTCTTCACCAATTGAATCCATTTTTACCGAGAACGACTCCATCTTTTGCTCAAATGAATCACCATCACCCGACATCATCTGCGCCCCTAAACTCATCATCATGCTACCTAGTGAATTTTGAACCAGCTCTTCCATCTCCTGTTCAAACTCTTCACCAAACGCATCTTCTAGAGATGACTCTGTCGCACCAAGGTAAAACTTATCTCCATGCTGATACGCTACACTTTCGATGCGCTCTTCAAGCCCTGCCATCATCTCGTCAATCTTAGCCCCTGCGCTGTCACCTAAAAGTGGGGTTAACGCTAAACTTACTGCGCTAGACGCCATTGAAACGGCATCATTTACTAATGCAATAACTTCAGGAACCTGTGAAGACACCTCTGCAGAGTATTGACTAACAAGCGCTTTTTGTTTGTTGTTAAGTGAAACCTGCTTGCCATTAACAAACAGTTTATCCATTTCAATACGATACTTTTCTTCACCGACTTCACTGATAATCAGTTTCTTCGGCTCCACTGTAACGTCGTAGTTAAGAGAAACCTCGCACTCATTAGCCATATCATGGTCACTATGAGCGGCAACGGTTTGTAGGCTAGTTGCCGATAACAATACGGCTGAGATCCCAACAGAAGTAAGTAGTTTTTTCATCGCATCAATCCTTTATCGCTATTGTCTGTATGATTTTATTTTTCAATCTTGACAGAGATAAAGCACAGACCGTGCCAAACAACCTAAAGCTATGTTTTTAAAGGTTATCACTTAAATTTAATAGAGATGACACACGCTGTGAAATAATATATTTGGCCAATTAAACTAACAATTGGCCAAATATTACAAACAGCTGATATTGATACTGATGTCGATATTGATATGGATCATAATGCGAGGGAAATTAAAAAATCGAACGGCCTAAAGTCTGACTCAAGGCTTCTAACGCGGCAGTACCAGTGAATGAATTACCGTTAACATCGAGTTCAGGCGACCACACACGGACAGCTTAGCCACCCTTTGTAACTCCTTAGTGTCAAAGTCCCTTATTCAAATTATTGAGCATTACACATCACCAGACCCACCCCGCAATCACTCTTCAAATCACTCAGTTCATAACTAGATTCTCAAGTTAAATTGTAGATCAATCTTAGTCAAACCTAGTTAACATTGAATCAACTTGAGCGCCCCTAATTTAGGTCGATATCTATCATGATTTCAACGACACCGTTCTGCTCCTGATACTCATCATAGGCCTTGATCATCTCCTTGAGTTTTACCGGATACTTGGAAGCAATATCCACGGCTTCACCGGGATCATCCTTCATGTTGAACAACTGCCAATTGCTTTCCCCGAAAGGAGGAGCAAGTCTTGTCGCTTTCCAATTACCGCTACGTATAGCTCTCAGCCCAATCAGCTCCCAACCTAAAGTATCCAGCTCAGAGCGCACGCTTTGGCTTTCGCCCTTCAAGATAGTGAGCATAGACTTACCCTGGATAGGCAAGGCATCTTTTCCGTTGTATTGTTTGGGGTGGCTAGTACCAGCGATCTTTAAGAAAGTAGGAGCCATATCCTTGACATGTAACAAGGCATCGGAACGCTTGCCTTTGGCTATGTCAGGTCCTGTTACTATGAGTGGTGACCTCGTGCCCCCGTCAGCGATAGTCCCTTTTATAAGACGTAAAGGTGTATTGGCTGTCACAGCCCATTCGAAGCCGATAGCATTACGTGACCCTTTGCGACCGATATTTTCATAACGGTTATCCGAATTCCGGGCTACCCATTCCTCACCGGTATCTGGATAGCTGCCCATACCGGCTCCATTGGCCCCGTTATCCGAAAAGAACAATATATAGGTGTTGTCGTACTGTCCCGTCTTTTTCAGGTATTCGATGAGATGGCCAATCTCCTGGTCCATAAGTTCGACCATTGAGGCATAAACCTCCATCCCTCGGACGGAGTAGGCACGCACTTCCTTCGGTCTCTCCAGCCATGTCGGCACGTGCTGGGGATGCCCTTTAGGTGGGTTGGGGATCTCCCATAGCTTGGTATTCTCCTGAAAAAGCCCCATCTTTGTCTGCCTAGCTAAACGTTGTTTACGGACAGCATCCGGACCCGCATCGTATTTGCCTTTATACTTGTCATTCCATTTGTCAGGTACATGCAAAGGGTCGTGGGGAGCGGTGAATGAAACGTACCCGAAAAAAGGTTTGTTTTTGTCCCTTGTACTGAGGTAATCAATCATTTTATTTACATAGAAGGTTGACGAATAAAAATCATCAGGCGTGTGTGTACGTACACCATCTTCAGCATATACGGGATAATAATTGTTGGACATCCAGGCCTCATCTCCAAAATGGCTGGCACCGCCCTGCATCAGCGCAAATGAGCGCTGAAAACCTCTCTTGTCTGGCCAATGCTCTTCTTCTTCACCAAGGTGCCACTTACCGGCCATAAAGGTTTGGTAACCGGAATCCTTCAGCGTATCAGCCACCGACACGACTCTGTCATTAAGATAGCCTTCATAGCCCGGTTCAGGGTTTTTCCTCTGCTCTTCTGAAAGAAGCTCTGCATTCGTTCCCATACCAGTAAGGTGATGATCTGTCCCTGACATCAGTGATGAACGTGTTGGAGAGCAAGCAGGATTAACGTAGAACTGTGTGAACTGGAGACCACTCTCAGCCATTTTGTCCAACGAGGGCGTAAGGATCTCGGAGCCAAAAGGCCCAATGTCCGACCACCCCATATCATCGGCAACAATAATTAAAATATTCGGCCTTTTATCGACGGAGTCTTTACCTTGCTGACTGTTAAGCTGAATGGAAGACAGAGTGCCATGAGCTGAAGGAGAATTTGTATATAGAGTTGTGAGTAACAATGCACACAAGGTAAAGACTGCTTTTGACAATGTTTGACATCTATTATACATATGGCCTCCTTTTTCAGATATTCATAGTTGAGTATAGGAAGAATAAAGCCCTTTACCCAAAAAGGGGAAATTTGAAAATGAACTGAGCTCAGGGTTATAGGCGTTTAGCAGCCTCATTTTGAGACGACCTCAAGCCCCCCAAGACTGACTCCACTGAGGTACAGGTCAATTATACCAATCAGTATAAGAAGTTGATCTACTCAGAGCGTTTTTTGGCAACTAATTCAAGGCGAATAACTGAAAGAATGGTTGTTCCCTTGCGAAGTTGTTCAACGCAGAAGTAGGCAGGCAAAAACGCTCCAGAATGGCGAGTTTTAGCGGCTCTGATACTGTATTAACGAGCTTAAACGTAGAATAACTATGCTCTTCACTCGCTACCTTGTCTCAGTGCCGCTAAACTCTCGCTGAGCGACCAAATCTTTATACTGATTGGTATTACAACCTTCATCAGCTCAATTATGCTTTAAGTTTCTTGTCAAAACGATGGTTGTCAGACACTTCAAGTTCCAGGGCATGTGAGTTCAGTCGTGACACTGAATTGCTAGAAATGAAGTATTGGTAATGAGCAAGTTAAATGCAGTGAATACTTAAAATTACGTCAAGGAAATTCGCCGGATAATCGACAGTTCTGTCGCTAGAGGACTCGTATATAGAGCATCTACCGCTACTGAATCATTATACATAGACGAGACCACGATGGAGAAAGACGCAACTTACCCGTTCATAGCTAAGAGGTAATGAGTGAAAAGAATCTGTTACACCCTCAAAAAATTAAATAATACCAATTGCATTAAGTATTTGTTCATTCAGTGGGAATCGCTCAAGCATTCCACTTCTGCTTTGCATCGACTCACAAGGGAATAACCATTCTGTCGTCCATGCACCTTGAATTGAAAAGCTTGAGCGCTTCTGAATTGATTAAATATCTAATGCAATTGATATAATAGAAGTGATATCTTTAATTCAGATGAGAATATATTTAGCCAATTAAACTAACAATTGGCCAAATATCGAAAACTGCTGATGCTGATAGTGATGTAGGAACTAATGGTAGGAACTGACTGTAGGCAATAGACTGAGTAAAACTAAAAAATCGAACGGCCTAAAGTCTGACTCAAGGCTTCTAACGCGGCAGTACCTGTGAGTGAATTACCGTTAGCATCGAGTTCTGGAGACCAAACGCAAACAGACATATCCCCAGGGATAACCGCAATAATGCCGCCGCCTACGCCACTTTTACCCGGCATTCCCACCCGATAAGCAAATTCACCTGCGCCATCATACAAGCCTGATGTGGCTAACAACGCATTGAGCTGCCTGTTTTGTACAGGACTAATAACCTGTTTACCTGCAAGGCTTTTACCTGAGTTTGCCAAATAGAACATGGCTCGAGATAAGTCTGCGCAACTCATACGCAGTGAGCAGTAGTGAAAATAGCTATGTAGCACAGTATCGACGTCGTTATTGAAGTTACCGAATGATTTCATCAGGTAAGCTATCGCGGCGTTTCTCGCACTGTGTTGATATTCAGATGCGGCAACCACTTTGTCGTAACCGAGTCGATGGTTTTCACTTAAACCACGAACAATCTCAAGCATACGGTGTTTAGGTGCACCTAGACGACTCTGCAAAAGATCGGCAATAACCAGCGCACCTGCATTGATAAATGGATTTCGCGGTAAGCCTTTTTCCAACTCGACTTGCACTAAAGAATTAAAAGAGTGACCCGAGGGTTCCTTACCCACCCGCGACCAAATTTCATCTTCTTCATATAGCATGAGCGCTAAGGTCAGACTAAAGACCTTAGAAATACTCTGAATTGAAAAGGGCTCGAGATAATCTCCAGCCCCTATAGTGACACCATCAGAGGTGGTCACGGCAATACCTAGCTTATTAGCATCGACTTGGGCAAGTGCTGGAATATAATCAGCAACTTTGCCCTGTCCTAGAAGAGGCCGTACTTTTTCGATGACCTCTTCAAGTAATGCCAATTCAGGCATTAACCCCACCAGATATCGAAAAGCTCACCAATTTCGAGATCTGATACAGGTTGAGCATCAAAGAACGCTTTAACAGCAGCTCTGTTTTCTTCGGTACATTTGCCAATATCTTGAGTGGCAATAATACCTTCCCACTCACGGTGTCCGCCACCATGATAACCAAGACCTGCTGGTTCAATCACTTGATCGATAAACTGATCAACGATTGCATCAATTTGCTCTTCAGTTACTGACTCATTAAAAGTCCAGTTAACGTCAAATCCAAACTCTTGGAACTCATCTACGCGTAATTTCTTACGTAAGCGACGACTACGATTTGCTGCCATGGTTGTTCTCCTAGATAGCTTATTTACAGTATATAAATTCGATTTAGCGCTTAAACGCGCTCAAACATAAGATCCCAAACACCATGACCTAAACGGTGGCCACGCGCTTCGAACTTAGTCAATGGACGATGATCTGGACGTTCAATAACGTCACCTGTTGCAGATTGGTTTTTATAACCAGGTGCAGCTGTCATCACTTCTAACATGTGTTCGCTGTAGTTTTCCCAATCTGTTGCCAGATGGAATACACCGCCAACCTTAAGTTTCTTGCGGATCAATTCAGCAAATGGCGCTTGAACGATGCGGCGCTTATGGTGACGAGTTTTATGCCAAGGATCTGGGAAGAATAATTGCACACAAGCCAGACTGCCTTCAGCAATGCTATTTTCAAGCACTTCAATCGCATCATGGTGATAAACACGTAGGTTAGTCACGCCCGCTTCGGCAGCTTCTGCCAAACATGCGCCAACACCAGGTTTATGCACTTCTATACCAATAAAGTTTAGCTCTGGAGATGCTTTAGCCATTGCAACTAATGACGCACCCATACCAAAACCAATTTCTAAAACGGTATCAGCTTCGCGGCCAAAGACTTCAACTAAGTCGATTGCCTCAGGAGTATAATCCAGACCAATTTTTGGCCATTGCTGCTCCATTGCTTGAGCTTGGCCCTTCGTTAAGCGGCCCTCTCTCAATACAAAGCTTCTCACTTTGCGAAGGTATTTACCTTCTTCATTGAATTCAGCGGTTGTTACGTCGCTCATTTTCGCCCTCGCTTAAGACAGCATAATTTAAAAAAGAAAGGCATTATCCAAAGTTAAACCTTCAGTGCAAGCCTTATTATGGCGAAATTATACCAATAATCTCAGTTTGTGCGAGCAGTGCCTTTGCTTTACCGCTAAATAAGCCATCTTTTGCTTACCACTCCAGCCACTTTGCCATAAAAAGCCCAGCGCTTTGCTTGTTTAAACCCTAGGCTGAAGTTACACTGCGCCGATGAAAACTACTGCGCTTTTTTCAACAAGAATTATCGAATGGTACGACAATTTTGGTCGTAAACAACTTCCCTGGCAACTTAATAAAACCCCATATAAAGTATGGGTTTCAGAGATCATGCTACAGCAGACCCAAGTTGCTACGGTTATCCCTTATTTCGAAAAGTTTATTGCACGATTTGCTGATATCGATAGCTTAGCCAGTGCCGAGCAGGACGAAGTGTTACATCATTGGACTGGACTGGGTTATTACGCTCGCGCACGAAACCTACATAAAGCCGCGCAGATTATGCAATCAGATTTTAACGGCGAGTTCCCAACCGACTTTGATGATGTATTGGCATTGCCTGGTATTGGCCGCTCAACAGCCGGCGCCGTGCTCTCGCTATCTTTAGGGCTTAACTTTGCAATTCTCGACGGTAACGTAAAGCGTGTTTTAGCGCGCCATGGTGCAATCGAAGGCTGGCCGGGTAAGAAACCTGTCGAGCAACAGCTTTGGCTATTAACCGAAACGTTAACTCCAGCTAAAAATATTCAAAAGTATAATCAGGCTATGATGGATATTGGGGCAACTGTATGCACGCGTTCAAAGCCTAACTGTGCCCAATGCCCTGTAGCGATAGACTGTAAGGCCCAGTTAAGTGGCCGTCAGACTGAGTATCCAGGCAAAAAACCAAAGAAAATTACCCCAGAAAAATCAGCCTGGCTATTGGTTATAGAAGATAAGCATAGTGTGCATCTTGAAAAACGACCTTCTGCTGGCATTTGGGGCGGACTTTGGTGCTTTCCTCAGTTTAATGATCGAGCCGAACTCGATACTTATATTAAGGACAAGCAACTCAAGGTTAGCTCGCAGCAGGATTTAGTCGGTTTTAGACACACTTTTAGCCACTTTCATCTCGACATCCAACCGGTGTTAGTACGTGTAAGTGGCATTAGCGATAACCAGATCATGGAACAAGCCTCCACTGTCTGGTATAACTTAACTCATCCACCTAAAGTTGGTTTAGCCGCTGCAACCGAGCGAATTTTGGCCGATTTAGGTTCTGTATTAATTAAGGAGTAATCATGGCTCGCACAGTAAACTGCGTGTACTTAAACAAAGAAGCAGAAGGCCTAGGTTTTCAGCTTTACCCTGGTGACTTGGGCAAGCGTATTTTCGACAATGTCAGTAAAGAAGCTTGGGCACTTTGGCAGTCAAAGCAAACCATGCTTATCAACGAAAAGAAACTCAACATGATGAATGTTGATGACCGCAAGTTCTTAGAGGAGCAGATGGTAAACTTTTTGTTTGAAGGTAAAGACGTTGAAATTGAAGGCTACGTACCGCAAAAAGACGACGAGTAACACTCCAAGTTTTTAAAAAAGTCCAAAGAGGCGTTGCTTAAGCATAATTTAAGCGACGCCTTTTTATTTGCTGTTCCTCTAGCAGCAATCAACACCTATTGGTCACGATGTTATAGGCTGTTACAGGTTGGATTGAGCAATTTTATTACCATCGATGCCACAATGATTGTTCTCATTTTCAAATTTGCACACAAACTAGCCGAACAGTCCGCTCAATTAAAAAAGCACTTGCAGGAATTTTTTCACCGCTATAAGATACGCGCACTCCAAACGAGACCGCCTTTAAAAGCTCCGTTTGAAGTAGCAAATCTAACGCATACTTTGGTAGCGATTAGTTGCCCGAATAGCTCAGTCGGTAGAGCAGAGGATTGAAAATCCTCGTGTCCCTGGTTCGATTCCGGGTTCGGGCACCAACATTTTGTAATGAGTTACTTAACGAGAGTTAATTAACTGGTTAGACAAATAAGCCGGCATAGCTCAGTTGGTAGAGCAACTGACTTGTAATCAGTAGGTCCCGAGTTCGACTCTTGGTGCCGGCACCATAAAAACAAAAAAGCCACTCCTTTGAGTGGCTTTTTTGCATCTGTAATTCTTTCAGCCTAATAACATGTACGTAAACAACGTCATTCTTTAGCCTGTGTTTATTAATCTGTAGCTATTCATATGCCCAGAACAGTCCCCCCCGTTAGAAAAACACCATTCTTGATCGAGTGGGCCTTGGGTCATAGTCATAGTCATAGTCATAGTCATTAGCATCTGCAAAATACTTCTCCCATGAGGAAACCCTTCCTTACCTTCGTCAAGCGTCATATATATGGTTTGGTTTAAATATATTTCGATAATTAATTCAGTTGCCCTCGCCCTTTCAATTGACGTTTTTGCTGCAAGAAAATACAACCAATACTAAAAATAAAGATTAACGCCCTCTTACGTCTATTTGTTGCGCAGTCGCACCGAAAAGCACTTGCGTCATCTAAAACATCGCTATACTATACGCGCACTCCAAACGACACAGGCTTTAAAGCCCAAGTTTGAAGTAGCAAATCTAACGCATACTTTAGTAGCGATTAGTTGCCCGAATAGCTCAGTCGGTAGAGCAGAGGATTGAAAATCCTCGTGTCCCTGGTTCGATTCCGGGTTCGGGCACCAACATTTTGTAATGAGTTACTTAACGAGAGTTAATTAACTGGTTAGACAAATAAGCCGGCATAGCTCAGTTGGTAGAGCAACTGACTTGTAATCAGTAGGTCCCGAGTTCGACTCTTGGTGCCGGCACCATAAAAACAAAAAAGCCACTCCTTCGAGTGGCTTTTTTGTATCTCCTGATCACCCCCACCCCCTCTCTAATAACAATTCGCATTTTCAAAGCATACACTTTCAAGTAGAACCAGCTTATTGTTATACCGGCCAATATAAGAAAGGCAGCAACTCAGAGTGCTTTGGGGCCCGCGAGTTCAAAGTCGATGAATAACAGAGTACTGGTGTGCTTTGTGAAGCCATTAACGCATAAATTGAACGTCCAAAAATTCATACAAATAAGTTATAGCGCATCAGATTCACTGTTAACGCACTTAAACGTAAAAAAGCGATATTCTGCACGCATGCGAGCGACATGATCTTGCATCTTGCTGACATACATAAGGCGTCCCTACACTGCCCCATTGAACTATGGGAAATATCTTTAGAGCTAATGGATGTTTAACACATAGATCTTATAAGATATTTCATAAAGCATAGAGCTCAGATGTTGCGAATGTCACTTATCCAGCAAAATATGGATATAGGGGATAGAGTAACGCAGGAGCAGTTACCGAAGTGCGATTAATAACTCTTACACTGAACCGCTAGGATCCCGCAGAGCGATAACACCTTTACACTATGGTATCGGTATTTTTTTAACCAAACAAAAAAGATAAACAAGGATTTAGGTTACTAATAAGCCACTCAACAAAAAAAGCACTTGCACCCTGTAAAACATCGCTATATTATACGCGCACTCCAAACGACACAGGCTTTAAAGCCCAAGTTTGAAGTAGCAAATCTAACGCCTACTTTAGTAGCGATTAGTTGCCCGAATAGCTCAGTCGGTAGAGCAGAGGATTGAAAATCCTCGTGTCCCTGGTTCGATTCCGGGTTCGGGCACCAACATTTTGTAATGAGTTACTTAACGAGAGTTAATTAACTGGTTAGACAAATAAGCCGGCATAGCTCAGTTGGTAGAGCAACTGACTTGTAATCAGTAGGTCCCGAGTTCGACTCTTGGTGCCGGCACCATAAAAACAAAAAAGCCACTCAATAGAGTGGCTTTTTTGTATCTGTAATTTACTCGTACCTAGTCTCTTTTTTATAAGCCAATGACGGCATAAATGCCGACCTACAGACCTCTTATCTTTTCGCCTGTTCTCTTTCAGCTTTTCCGGCTTCTATCTGGCACTCACTCGCTATTTACAGACCTTTAACGCTAAACGCTTCCTTAGGCTTGTATCCTGCTACTCTCTTGTGCTTACCGGCTCTTACCGCCTTAGCTTACTTGCATTTAACAGAGCCTTATCGTTCCTTGATGTGCCTAACCAAAATGGTACAAAAACAAAAAAGGAGCCCTTGGGCTCCTTAATGACTGTCCCTAACTCAAGGAACCGATATCACGGATTTACCAGCTGCGCATCTTATGGCCTTTTAAGGCGTAGAATAAGATAAACAAATAACACGGTAAACCGACCCAATAAGCAACCTGAATATTGTCAGTAAAGTATGCGACCTTACCGAATATCAAAGGTAAGATTGCACCACCAGAGATCCCCATAATCAATAACGCAGAACCTTGAGCGGTAAACTTACCTAAGCCTTCTAATGCCAACGGCCAAATTGATGGCCACACAAGTGCATGAGCTAGACCCATCAGTGCGACAAATGTCACCGTATCAGGGATCACTGGAATACCACTCCAGCCCCAGAGAACATCGGCAATCATTGTACTTTCACGCGAAGCTAACGCCGCACCAATAATACATGCTATTCCCGCTAAAGCTGAACCTAGCAGCGCCTTTTCTTGGCTAATATATTTAGGAATACAAGTTACGCCAATAATGTAACCAAACACCATAAACACCATGGTGTAAGATGTCAGAGATGCGAAGTTATTTACCCCTAAACTCTCACCATATAAACCAATGGTGTCACCAGCAATAACCTCTACACCAACATAGGCAAATAGAGCAACGGCACCTAATACCACTTGTGGAAAATGCGTAATACTACCTTTGTCTTGATGATCCTCTGCTGCTTCAAACTCAAGTTCTGGAAGCGATGAGAACTTAACTAAGCCAATTAAGAAAGTCAGTGCCACTGCCATATAGATGTATGGCATGACCAGTCTTGAAGATAACTCATTGATCTGCGCTAAACGGTCTGCCTCACTCAATGCAGCTAAATGATCAGCGGTGAAGTTTTCAAAACCTGATAATACCAATGCAGTAAATAAAATAGGTACGATTACACCAGCACCTTTGTTAATCAAGCCCATGATACTAATGCGCATTGCGGCACTTTCTTTAGGGCCAATATGCACAACATAAGGGTTAGATGCGGTCTGCAAAATGGTCAATCCCGTACCTAATACAAACAAGGCACCAAGGAATAAGATAAAGTTTGCACTCTGAGCCGCCGGAATAAACAGCAAGGAGCCAATAACCATAATAGCTAGGCCGATTGCCATACCATTTTTATAGCCCGTTTTCTTAAGTATCGATGACATTGGCAGCGCCATCACGGTATAAGCAATATAGAAGGCAAACGTAACAAATAACGCTTGGAATTCATTAAGCTCACAAATGATTTTAAGGAAAGGGATCAGTGAGCCATTAAGCCAAGTCACGAATCCGAAGATGAAAAAGAGCACACCTATAATGGTCATAGGCAGTAAGCTGCTCTTATGGCCCGCTTGAGCCTGAGTCGTTGCTGTCATGTATTAAACCTGCTTCTTATAGTAATTGATTTTATGATACCAGATTAAACTGCTACCCCATCCTTCATTGACCTTGCTTAGCTTATACAAGCTGTCACCTGCTTATATTTCCTACTGTCACTTTCCACTTTAGGCTGCTTTCAAACCTAATGTTTCATCGATGTTAAAGCATTATTACAAAAAAGACAACGCTGTCATTTTTACTTAAAAAACCTATTTAACTTAGTTAAACTTGCCTCGCTTACTCACTGGCAGTATAAAACCCAAGTTTAAGATTTAGCTTTAGAGTTAGATTTAACTTAAGTTTAAGGCTAACAACTTAAACCTTGATGAAAATCTCGCGCTTATACATCCAGTACAGTACTAACCACTGCACCAGTAATAAGCCAATGACGCTTGCAAGTGTCTGCGCATTATCTGGCAGACTTGAGATCACCCCACCAAATAGGCTGTTTGCGGTGTATTGCCAATTGACGATACTGGACGCAATATAAATCACGATGGAGTTGCAGCCGATAACCGTAAAGAAAAAGGCCCACTTCTGCACTTTAATGACATCGATGATGGCATAAAATAGTGCTAATAATAGTATGCTCCAACCAGATGTGACTAAGGTAAAGCTACTGGTCCATAGTGTTTTATTCACTGGGATAAAAGGAGACAAAATCCAGCCTAGTGTAACTAAAGCTACACCTGACACTGTTAATACTATCACCTTAAACCATTCACCTTTAGCATGTGGTTTAACGATAAAGTGCCCCACAAATACGCCCATCAAACCATTAACCACTGCAGGAATAGTCGAAAGGATCCCCTCAGGGTCGACCGCAGCATGTTGATATATAACACCAGGCAATAGCAGGCTATCAACGGCTGCATTAATTGATCCTGTCATGCTAAAAGCACCGCTGTTATCAAGGGTTATAACAGGAAACGCTTGTAGTAAAGCGTAAACAACTAGCACCGTAATGGCGGTAATAACTTGGGTCCGCAGGCTAGTATGCCAAACCAGAAAAGCACAAAAAAACCACGCAAAAGCGATTCTACCTAACACACTGGCATAGCGAACATCAGCGGGGACAAATGGTGCCCCAGTCCCCCAACCATGGTTATAAATTACGCCAAAAAGTAGCAACAGCAAGAGTCGCTTTATCGCATGTTTATATAAAGGTAAGCGCTGGGGTATGGGTAACTTATCAAGGCGTTTAGGCGATAAGCCTAGCGCGACGCCAGATAGGAAGATAAATAGAGGGAAAATCAAATCATAAAAAGTAAAGCCATTCCAAGCACTGTGATGCATCTGTGCATCAAACCACTTAAAACCAGCCCAGCCCGTTAGCACCAGCAGAGCTGCAAATATCGCCTCACCGCCTAAGATCCAGAACATATCAAAGCCACGCAGAGCATCTAAAGACTTGAGTCTAAGCTTTACTCGGGGCTTTTCATTCGATTGGGGGTTATTTGTTATTATTGTCATTTTAACGACCCTTTCTATGACTTTTTGTAATGGGTAAAAATAAAGCCTTCATTTTATCAAGTCAGTATTCGCTACCGAGATTTTGATTGATAGCGATGACTTAGATGAGGGCTTCTTAACGACTTAACCAGAAAGTTATTAGTAAAGACTTCTTAATAAAAGGTTATCAATGAAGACATCCTTAATAAAGTGGCTCTCAACACAGCGTTACCCAAGCACAAAGTCACTAATATGGCGGCTCCCAACATAAGCTCATGAGCAAACTTAACTAGACAAGTTAACGCTTAAAAACGACCTCTCCAGCAATAAAGGTCTGCTCAATACCATAGTTATTATCCACCAGCACCATATCAGCCTGCCCGCCAAGCTTGAGCGTTCCCATCTTATTACTTACCCCTAGAAACTCAGCAGGATATAACGATGCCATTCGCAGAGCTTCGGCAGGTTCAATGCCTAACATATTGATGGTATTAGCCACGGCGCCAGCCATATCAAGCACACAGCCAGCAAGCTCGCCCGTTATAGCATTAAGCCTATCGCCTACACGCAACACCTGAGTACCAAACAGCTCAAAACTGACCTCTTCCTCCAGCCCAACTGGCGGCATAGCATCAGTAACCAACATCACCTTACCTTTAGGCTTAGCATTGATTGCCACTCTTGCCGAAGCAGGATGTACATGGTGGCCATCAACAATTAAACCACACCAAGCATCTTGACTCTCCAGCGCAGCACCGACCATACCCGGGTTTCTTGAATCTAATGCAGACATAGCATTAAACAGGTGAGTAAAACCTGAAGCGCCAGCTTTGAGTGCTCTTTTCACCGTCTCGTAATCTGCATTAGAGTGGCCTAGACACACTCTTACATCAGCCTTAACTAAAGCCTCTATGACGTCAGGGCTCACATTTTCAGGTGCGAGGGTGACCACTTTTATGCCCAAATCTTGACGACTAAAGACTTCAAGCTCTGCATCAGAAATACGCCTGATATGTGGCTGCGGGTGCACACCTTTTTTAGGCACACTTAAGTGCGGCCCTTCAAAATGCACACCAATAACCCCAGCACTATTTAACTTTACCGCCTCGGCAACCGCATCAGCGGCCTGACGCATAACACTGACATCATCGGTAATGAGTGTCGGTAGATAAGCCGTAGTACCAAATTTTGCATGAGCCTGGCCAATGGCTTCAATGCCTCTTAAATTCGGAGAGGCATTAAATAATACGCCGCCACCACCATTCACTTGTACATCAATAAAGCCTGGGGCAATAAAGCCGCTTACGCGTGACTCGCTAGCCCCCTGTACCGTATCAAACGCCAATATATGGCCGTCTTCAAACGTGATAGGCAAGTCAGTATGGAACCGGGTTCCATCAAACACGCGATCTGCAATTATCGTCTGTTTCATTTTATTCTCACTTACTCAAGTATGGCGGTATTTGTTCTACATCTGTTTTTCTATCTAGTATCGATCAATCTGGTTGCATTTAGCGCTCAAGCGTTAGCATGCTGTTGCTGAGCATAAAAAGCAGCGCCCCACTCTGGCGGCTGTAAAGTCGGTGACAACTTGCTTAAGACATCTTCGTCTAACCACGCAGCTAGTGGCTCTGCTAACCCACCTATCATTGAAAATCGTGGTGGATTAAGCTCAAATAATTTCCTAGCAAGCTGGCTAATATAGCCCGCGCCTTCTCGGACTATATCTAGAGCGACGCCATCGTTTTGCGCCGCACATTCAAACACGACTCTAGCAAGCTTGGCATAGGTACTCGATGACTGGCCAGCGAGATTTTCAACAATGCCTAATGCGCTATTAACCTCAAAGTAATCATATAGTCGCTGACTTAATAAGGTTTTTTCACCAAAACCATCTAAATCTAATAACGCGCTCTCACTGGCCTTTAGACCAAGCCAAGCGCCGCTTCCTTTATCGCCTAATGCAAAGCCATGACCACCTAAGAACAGCTCTTTCTCTGCGACTCGAGCGTAACCACAAGAGCCGGTACCTGTAATGATAACCGCGCCATCTTGGCCTTGGTGTGCACCAATACAGGCAGTATGTAAATCAGTCGTCAAATACATACTGGCAAACGGATGCTGCCAAGTCGCAATATCTTGATAAAGCCTAGGCACATTAACGCCCGCTAGACCAAGGCCTGCAATTAATCGCTTGCCATCAGCAGGAGCAAGACCCGCATCAGCCAGTGCTAATTGAGTTGACGCTTCAATAGATTCAAATGTTTGAGCTAAGCCATGAAGTGGATTGGCGCGCCCTGCGACACCCGTACCTAAAATACGATAATCACGAGTGTAAATTGTTGCACGGCACTTACTGCCACCACCGTCGATTCCAATGTATAGGGACTCTTGTTTCAACTGGCTCATGCCCATGACAGACCTCTTTATTGTTCTCATTCTTTTAGCACAGAATGGGTCAGGGTTTTATACACTCATAGCGCAAATAAAACCCACTAAGTTAACCTCATGTTACAATATTAATGACAGCGTTGTCATTTGTTTTTTAAGCTTGCTTATTAAAAGCAAAAAAACGTAGCAATGCCTTTAGCACTACTACGTTCAAGCTTGTTGACTCGCTACACGTACAATTACACACCTGTTGAGCAATTGTTACCTAACAACTAATGTACGTCCTTTACGCTTACCATCCGCCGCAATCACACGCACTTCAACAGGTGTGGTAATTGCTACACCATCGGAATATGCCTGCCACTGTCCACCAGCTGAACGATACTCAATTTCAAGTCCTGGGAAAATGACATTAGCAAACAATTTTCCATCTTTGATGACAGCGCCCGGTGTCGGTACTCGATAGGCAATATCAGCCTTATCCAGCTTAAGTAGCTCTTTAGCACCCAAGGTATTTGCCACGCGGTGCCAATCTTGGGCTTGAGCTTGGCGCATCTCTTTCGTGAAATAATCACTTTGCTGATTGTAGACCGCACCTTGGAACTGATATGGCACCTCCCACTGTGGCTTATGCCATGCGCGCTCAGCCAACATCATCACCCGTGGAAACATCATGTATTCAGCAACATCATCACTGCGTACCGTCTCACTCCATAGCTGACCTTGAATACCCGTAAATTGCATTGAGGCTTTTAATGGTCCGCTAATGATGTTACCCGCTTTATCTTTTTTAAGCGTATCATCGGCTTCAAAAGGCAAGTTTTCGATGTCTGTCCATTGCTCTGCATTGGCTGGTAAGTTACCCGGCATAAAGCTATGTATTTTCTGTGAGTTGGTATTACGACTCGCCCAGTAATAGCCGTGCTCTTTAGGGTCGGCCTCATACGGGAAGTCAAAATATAAGACTTCAGGTTGACCTAACACAGCCTGCCAACCAAGATTAGCCTGGGTGTGAGCGCGTTGATAACCGCCATGAGCGACTACGTCCCAAATATTTGATTGGACTTGTTTGGGCATGTTTTCAGGGCGAGTATGGCTCATACCATCACTCCAACCTGCAGCTTCAATACCTTTATCAGCAAGTAACTTAGCCGTTCTTTCAATAAAGTAAGCACCGAGCTCTTCCATGCTAGTTACGCCTTTATCATTATTAGCAATAAAGGCCTTACATGCTGGAGACGCTAACCAAGCACCAGCCGTTTCATCGGCACCTATGTGATAAAGGTTAAGCGGCACACCCGCTTGTTTGTGCATCGCAGCGATTTCATCAATGACTTTATCAATAAAGGTAAAGGTCGATTCCATACACACATTCAAGGTGTTGTCGTTGTAGTACTGTATTGATGAATAAACCGTTTTATCTTCGCTGTCGGACAATAGATATTGTTTTGCTGCTTCGGCTTTATCTGCAGCCATCAAGGTGCGATACCTTGCTTCCATTGACTTAATCGCTGCGCGTGAGTGACCTGGCATATCCATCGATGGGATCACTTGGATTTGTCTTGCGTTAGCGTATTTTAGAATTTCAATGTAATCGGCTTTGCTATAGTAGCCATTCACTTTAGCATCGCTAAAGGGGCCACTACCCAGCTGAGGCAATAAACAGCTATCTTCATTGAGATCATGACAACGCTTACTGCCAACCTCTGTCAGCTCAGGAAGATCTGCAATCTCTAAACGCCAACCTTCATCATCGGCCATGTGCAGGTGCAGCTTGTTAAGCTTGTATGCTGCCATTTGATCTAGCAGGTCTAAAATCAACTGTTTGCTATGGAAGTTACGCGAGACATCGATATGCATGCCGCGAAAATCGTAACGTGGTGAGTCTTCCACCAGCATTGGGTTAACCTCTAACGTATTGGCATCGACAAGAGATGCCAATGAGGCAAGACCATATGAGAAGCCCGCGTCATCGGCGGCAGAAATACTGATCATCTCAGGAGAAATATCCAAACGATATTGTCCTGTAGTCGCTGGCGACGTTAATGGCAATAGCACGGTCTTGAGCCCTTTATCACTTTGACTCACACCAATTCGCGCTAATCTTTGTAGCGCTGCGCCGACGACGGCAGAATCAACATCGTTAAAGTCGACATTGAGTCCAGACACTAACGATAGCGGCTTTTCACCTGCTTTAACGCTAACCTTAGTTGGTGTCGGTAAAATGCTATTGTCGGCCAAGGCTGCATTGTTAGGCGTAACGAGGTTATTGCGGTAGAGCACTGAGCTTGTCGCCCACTCGAGCTTGTCGGTCTCACGGCGCTTATATTGAGTTTCGCTATTGGTAAAGGCTGTGACATAAGGACGCACCTCCATGCCCGTTTCAGGATCAACCGTGACTTGTGTACTACGTATAATGACGGGCTCAAGGCCTTCAGCAACGATATAGTAATTTGGCATGGCATCAATTTCTGAAAGTTGCCACAGCTCGCCTCTAAACTGGATGGTTTTAGTTTCGCCTTGCTTAAGCCCTCTAAAGCCCGCGGCAGGAGTGATTTTGTGTAAGTCACCCTGCACTCGCGTAATATCGAACTCATCGCCAACGATGCTTTGGATCGGACGCATCTGAGAGAAATAGATAGACCAGTCTTTATTGCTGATATCCATTTGGGAAGTGAGTGCAATTTCGGCTAAGAAACACCGTCCATCACCTATGTTTTTATCACAGTTATCATCGGGAACATTGGTTACAACGGTATATTGAACATCGAGGGTATCAGCAATCTTGTTAAGGACAGATTGCGTCAACACATCTTGATTTACTGTCTGCGGGCTAGATGCCTGCAAACTTGCAGGGGAGTCATTTGGATTAGAGCAAGCACTTGCTGTTAATGCTAATGCCATTGCGGCGACGACCACGTTAATTTTCATTACTTGCCTCGTTATCTATATTCTTATATTAAAGGTGAAATAACTTAATTTTTTACAGGGATTTGCCTCGCCACCTCCTCCCCTTAAGAAGTAAGCGAATCCCGATACACCATCCTAAACATCTCTACCATTGTGCCAGATAAAAAAATGGCCGAGTACTCATAAAGCACTCGGCCCATACTAGTTTCTGGGGAGAGACTATATAGGAGTAACAAACATAGCGTTTGTCAAAAACATGAACAGGAGACCTCATCCTCTTCATGTCAACCTTACAAACAACTTGTCACACAAGCAGATGACAACGCTGTCATTTAAATATACACAAAAGCACACAAAACAACTACATTTTTCTTACATTCGATATTAAAATCACTCTCCCCCCTTGGTAGCGAAATTAAAATTCCATAAAAAACAAATAGATACTCTAGCATCGTTGATATTTAGATTACTTTTATATCCTAAAGCTAACGTCATTCGCAGCCATAGAGTACTCAGTTTCCTCCATTTCGATACTTGCTAATTGCAATGCTTGAAGAAAAAAACCTCAGCGGCCCCAGGTCATTCATTGACAGGGCTATCACTTATCAGTATACCTAACGTTAACAAGCTGCACACATAAGCAATAGCCTAGTTTAGGCTGAAATATGCTTATCAACTTAACCGTTATCGCTCAAGGTTTGCTAATCAATATTCACGGCTCTACATTTCACAGTCTAAATAGCTGTAGTAAAGGACCCATAAAAATGAACAATAATATCGTCCCGCTTAACTCTGACAACCACCTTAACTTACTCATTAGCGAGTCACAGGACTACAGTCGCTTTGCCGATCAAAACCTTATCCCGGTGGTTTTCCATGAATTTCACCAGTTAGCGACAGAGTTTCCACTCGTTTTTGTAAAAAACAGCGAAACAGGTCAGTTTATTCCCGTCGCTATGATGGGGATAAAAAATAGCCTAAACCTGTATTGCCAAACTAGTGACTGGCCAGCAGCAGTGAGACCTCGAGGCTTTAACAATGCCCCTCTTTCTTTAGTCAAAACCTCCCAAGATAGTGATAATGTGCTTGTCTGTATTGATACCAGCAGCTCATTAGTTACAGAATCAAATGAAACTGCCCAGCGAGTGTTTAACGATGATAAAGAGCAGAGTGAATACTTAAAGAAGCGTACTCAAGCATTACTCGAGATAGCCGCCTTTAATGAACAGACAAACAATATCTGTCAGTTAATCGCATCAAAAGAGTTATTCACCGTCAAGCAACTAACCGTAAAGCTTGCGCAAAGTCAGCAACCTATCAATATTGATGGGGTTTATGTCATTGATGAACAAACTTTAAATCAGTTGAGCAATGAAGAGTTTTTATCTCTAAAAGAAAAGGGGTTACTACCGTTAATTTATGCTCACCTACTGTCACTACAGCAGATCCCTCGCCTTATTGAAAAACAAAACGAGTATGATTTAACCCATTAATTCATAAGCAAATTAAGCCGTGAACTATATCAGTAAGTTTACGGCTGATATTTCACTGTTGCCGAAGGTGCACAAAACCATGTCTATGACTCCCCCCAAAAATATCATTATTATCGGTGGAGGCACCGCTGGCTGGATGAGTGCTAGCCTTCTGCAGCACGCTTGGGCTAATGCAGGCTGTAACATTACCGTTATAGATTCTGCAGACATTGCACAGGGTTTACTGGCTTACTCATTGGTAAACCCCTAAACACTCCATTCAGAGACTATTCTGATAGTTTGCTCAATGACAGTGCTATCGCGATCCCATCAATTATCAATAACACACAAGCTATGCCACCGTTCACAGAATCAGCAGCACTAAGTGCGGGTTGGGATACAGCAGAGGACGAACTTGAGAAGGTACTAGAAGAAACGCAAAGCCATACCGCCTACCTGACTCCGAGTTGGTACTGTTTATTAGCCGGGAAAAGCCGCTTTAAGCAACATACGACACACAACGTAATAAGCGATAACACGGTAAATATTGATGACATTAACCACTACTTTAATTTGGTCAGTCAGCACTTTCCACCTCATCAACAACAGCTGCAGTCCCTTTACGGTAAAGAGTGGAGAGGATCTAATCCGTACTCTTAGTACGTTATCCCTGGATGTTATCCCTGAGTACTATTCCTCTGAGTACTATTCCCAGGTGCACGATTCTTAGATGCTCTCCGTAAGCGCTATTTGAGCATAGCTAGACGCTACACCCTTTGTAGACCATAGCGCTTAATTTTTTCAAGTAGCTCTCGGTGTTCTGGCAGAGCAGTAATTAACTGAGCTGAAATATCATCAAGCCTTTGCTGATAGGCGCTGCTATTCAGTTCGCTTTTTTCCTGATTAACCTCAGTGGTATAGTGCATGCCATAAAGCACATAGAGGTAGTTTTCTAAATCGAAAACCTCAAACTTACTAAAGAAGTCTTCTCTATTCGGTACAAAATCTTGCCAAAGGGCCAAGCGCTTTTTAAGTTCATCTGACATGGTGTGCGGATCGCGGTTATCAATCCAAAACAGAGAGTCGGTTCTATCAGATAAGCAGTAATGCAACTTGATAAAATCAACCACTCGCTCCCAGGCATACTCCATTACATGGTTAAAGCGCTGCCTCAGCACAGGTAATTGCTCTGTAGAGCGAGGAAAGTGACTGGCTAAAAAACCTGCGGCAAAGTCGGTTAATAAGATAGATGTTGCTTCTAATGGCTCTAAGAATCCCTGCGCTAACCCCAATGCGACGCAGTTTTTCTCCCACGAGCGCTCACGATAGCCGACCGTCATCGGGATCATTCTGTGCTGATGCTCAGAAAGCTTGCCACCGAGATACTTGTCCAGTTTACTCACCGCAGTCACATCATCCATGTATTTAGAGCAGTACACAAAGCCGATCCCGCGTCGATTACTTAGCGCAATATCCCAAATCCAACCAGCTTGATGGGCCGTGGAAATCGTAAACGGTGGGATAATAGCATCACTGGCGGTAGGCACCTGTACAACGATGGCTTTATCGACAAACAACTCCTCAGCCTTACTGATAAACGGCACCTTTAATGAGCCGTCAATTAGCAAGGAGGCGAAACCACTGCAGTCGATATAAAAGTCAAATTCAAGCGTACCACTGGTATCAGTCACTAAAGATTTGATCTCTCCCTCTGCCCCTAACACAACCTCTTGGACGTTCGCGCGAATATGTTCGACTCGAAAGCGCTCTTTGGCATTCTCACCTAATAGCTCAGCAAACTTTGCAGCGTTAAGGTGATAGGCGTAACCCAAAGGCGCATTATACTCAGCATCCGTAATTGTTTTAGGAGCCTTGTATGCCTCACAAACTGCGTGTTGCGGCGATATTGTTCCTGCGTAAGCACGATCTTTTTTAGCAAGCCATTGAGCGGTTAACTCTTCACCCATTGCTGCGGGCATATCAAACAGATGATGATAGAAATTAGCCTCACCATGGCTGTTTTTATCGAGCCAATTTACAAACTTTATTGACTGCTTAAAAGTCACATCACAGCGACGAATAAATTCAGTCTCACTTATGCCAAAGCTTTTGAGTGATTGACGGATTGCAGGGACAGTACCCTCTCCTACCCCTATGGTTGGAATATCTGGAGACTCGATTAGGGTGATTGATAGCTGCTCATTGTTAAGCAGCGCTTTACCTAAATGGTTGGCCGCTAGCCAGCCCGCGGTGCCGCCCCCTACAATCGCAACTCTTTTAATATCCATCATTACCTCCAGTAAACAGCAAGCTCTAGCACTTATCCGCCTTAATTTTACTTCCCGAAAAGGGCCTCTGAGTTTAATTAGCGTTAACTGATTTTACTTCTTCAATAAAAAACCCAGCAAATGCTGGGCTTTTAGATTACAACTATTTTTTATTTATTTAAAAGCGCAATGCTACGCCAACTTTGTAACGTGCTTCGCCCTCAAAGCTCCACACTGGGTAGTCAGCTTTAAACTCTGGGATAACCTCAGCATCAAGTGGAGCGACACCCGTTTGAACGCTATCTTCTTCCAAAATATTAACCGCTTCGAACGTCACGTCCATCCACTCTGTTACGCTGTATGATGCACTCAAATCAAGTGTTCCATATGCTTCGTGCTGGCGGTTACCGTAGAAACCTGGAAGCTCACGCATCATGTACTCACTACGCCAGTTATAGGCTACACGTGCAGATAACGCATCCATCTCATAAAAGCCAACCAAGTTAACGGTGTGCTTAGATGAATCAGAGAACACACCCACTTGATCTGGATAGTTTTCTGATGGAGAGCTCGCATCAGCGAAGGTATAGTTAGCCGAGTAACCTAGACCATTATCGAAAGAGTCTTGAAGCTGTAGTTCAACACCTTCAATGCTACCACCATCGGCGTTGTATTTCTCACTCACTGTCCAGCAGTCAAATACGCCTTCACCACAAGCACTTGGGTTACCATTTTCTTCCCAATCAGCTTTTACATCATTATCATCAATACCAATCTGTTGTTTAAGCTTCTGTTTAGTAGAGACAAATGAATTTACGTCTTTAATAAAGTAGGTAATCGCCGCAAGCCCTTCGCCACCGAAATACCACTCAAGGCTCACGTCAGCCTGCGTCGCTTTAAATGGGTCAAGTGAAACAGAGCCAATGTTTAACTTTTCGTTATGCGGCGTACCATCGTTTAAACCTGGTAAGGTCGATGTCGCAAACAACTCAGAGTAGTTAGGACGAGACATCACCTGAGCAGCGGTTGTACGTAAAATTAAATCTGAAGTTAAATCAAACGCAATATTAATGCTTGGTAATACATCGCTGTAGCTGGCTTTATCGGTACTGAGGTTATCATCAAACTGACCACTATCACTTAATGCATAATAATCAGACGTGACGTCACTAGACACGTAGCGTAGGCCGACGTTACCGCGAATACCTTCAGACTGGAATGTTGCCATGGCGTACATAGCGAAATTTTTCTCATTCAGCGTTCCATAACCTGACTTATCACGCTCAAAACCGGTAATAGCGGCATTCGCATCGTTGATCATTGCGTCAAAGTTAGGTTTTGGCAGAGTAAAGCCTGCACCCGATGAGATTGTACCGTTGTAATAATATGATGGATCACGCACTGCAATGTCACCAACAGTTGCAATATCGGTTTGCTGTGTTACGTCATGATCTGCATAACGAACGCCCGTCTTGAATGAGGTAATTGCACCTAACTCAACAGGAATGGTAAAGTTTAAATCTGCATAGGTTTCTTCGTCACTGTTTGGCTGCTTCTTCAATGCCCAAGCAGCTGTTGACAGGTCGCCATTGAAATCACCTGCATCAAAGTCTTTTTTAGCGATATCGATGTCAATAATCTTACCTGTGGCATCGTAACGACCTGCAAAGTCGCCAGGCTGACCAATTGAGTTACCATAGTTAGAGGTTAAGCTAGTACCACCATCTGATTTAGTGTTACCCACACGGCCATCAAGCGTAAAGTTTTCTGCTTCATAGTTAAAATCAAAATCAACCGTATCTGAAGTCATTTTTGCTTTACGCGCCCACGTTTGAGCCCAAGCAAATCCACCTTCACCCGTATGGGTAATATCTGTACAAACGCCTGCGGCATTTGTTTGATTACAGGTATTCTCACCTTGCTGAGTTGGGAATAGGAAGATAGAGGTATTGGCGTTATTGGCTTTCATCTCTAAGCCGGTATAAGTCAGACCAAACTCTAGCGCATCGGTTGGACGGTACTGTGCAGCCACATTGATAGCGGTACGTTTACGGTCTTGCTGGAAAGTAGATGGGACTATTTCACCCCAACCAAGCAGTGTTTCAATACCGTTACGCTGGTAGTCAGTTTCAGAACCTGCTGCTGAGACTAAAACACCAAAGTTTTCATCATCATTTTTCCAGCTATAAAGACCAGAAAGCTCAGGGTCGATACTTTCTGAAATCGTACCGTAATCGCCTTTTGCGCTAATAAAAACGGTGTTTGCATCTAAATCAAGTGGTTTACGAGTCTTAACGATTACCGTACCACCAATGCCCCCTTCAGGAAGGTCTGCTTGAGATGACTTGTAAACCTCAATACCACTTACCATCTCAGGCGGTAGCAGTGAGTAGTTAAAGCTACGGTCAATAGCTTGCTGATCGAACCAACCTGTTGATGCAACAGCGTGGCCATTTAATAAGGTACGGGTTAGCTGGCTTGATGCACCACGAATAGAAACCTGTTGGCCTTGGCCAAATTGACGGTTAACCGTAACACCCGGAATACGAGCGAGTGACTCACCCACATCGCCATCGGGAAACTTACCAATATCTTCTGCGGTAATGGCATCAACAACAGAATCTGAAAATCTTTTTTCATTGATTGACGCTTTCATTGAAGCGCGCATGCCGCGAACTTCAATTTTTTCAATGTTTTCGTCTGCAGCTGCCGCTTTCGCATCAGCCTCTGCTGCCATAGCAGAAACAGACATAGCGCCGCTCATTAGCAACGCGATATTTGTAGCTAGTACACTTTTCTTAAAGGTAGATGGTCGCATCTCGTTTCCCTTCCATAACTTATTATCTTTTTTTTATATCCATAACCATTCCAGAAGCGGAATGACAACGCTGTCATGTCTAGAGCAAACATTACACAATTATTAACAGCCACGCCACAACAAAATAACCAGCGCACTCATTATAATTGTATAAAATAACAATGACCGATATTGCACGACTTAATAATCATTAAAATACATATAGTTAAATAACAGAAAACATTGTGACCAATAAGTGACTTTTTTTTAATCTGGGTAAAAAAACATAAAAGTTGCCAGCTTATCATTGCTAATTTGAATAAAACTTCGCACTATACCGCTAAATTTACGGGCAAATGGCACCATCTCAGTGCCAATTGTTAATCTTGTGTTACCATGATTTGGCAATACAGAATGTGTAACTAAGAGAATCTCGCTTAATGAAAGTCACCATAAATGATGTCGCTAAATATGCCGGCGTATCGATAAAAACCGTGTCACGGGTTACCAATAATGAGCCTTCGGTAAAGCAAGAGACTATCGACAAAGTGAATGCAGCGATCGCAGAACTTAATTACCAGCCCAACTTGGCTGCGCGAAACTTGGCTGGTACAAAGTCATATGTAATTGGTTTTATTTATGATAACCCTAATGCTTATTACATCATCGATATGCAAAACGGCATTCTTTCTGCTTGCAAAGATTTGGGTTACGAGCTGCTCATTCACCCTTGCAACTCTAAATCGAAAGATATTTGTGAAGAGCTGACTAAATTAGTTAAGCACAACCGTTTATCCGGTTTGGTGTTAACCCCGCCGTTATCTGAAGATCCTATTATCCTAGCCGAACTCGACAAAATCGATGCTAGCTATGTGCGCATTATCGCAGGGGATAAAGTAGAAACAGGCACAGGACTGGCAGTTATGGTTAACGATAGATCCGGTGCTATTTCAATTACGCAGCACTTGATTGATCTTGGCCATAAGAATATCGCTTTCTTGAGTGGCGATCATGAACATGAATCGACCAAGGCACGTTTAGCCGGATTTAAACAAGCATTAAAAGATAACCATATCCCACTCAATGAAAGCAATATTATTGATGGAAAGTATTCATTTGAGTCTGGTGTTCAAGGGGCTAAAATTTTACTTGAAAAACAGCTAAGACCTACGGCTATTGTCGCTTGTAATGATGAGATCGCCGCAGGTGCATTATTTGCAGCAAGACTCGAAGGGGTAGATATTCCAGCAGATATCTCTATTGTTGGATTTGAGGACAGCCCATTTTCACGTCAAACTTGGCCTAAGCTAACGACAGTGCATCAGCCCAATGAAGAAATAGCACATATTGCTACAGAACTGCTAATAGCTAAACGCCGAGACCAAAAGTCTGATTTGGCTAAAATCTTCCAGCCTGAGCCTGTTATTAGAGACTCCTCAACTAAACCGCGAGTTTAATTAAATATATAAGTAAGACTCTACTTTTTCGCATTATTTGTCATAACAGATAATGCGAAAAAGTCGTTAAGCGTTATACCGCTTCTTCGTTCTCTTCACCGGTGCGAATACGAATCACGCGCTCAATATCTGTCACGAAGATTTTACCATCACCAATCTTACCGGTTCGCGCCGTATCGACGATGACTTCTAAGGCCTGCTCAAGTAGCTCATCTTGAATGACTAGCTCAATTTTAACTTTAGGCAAGAAATCAACCATGTACTCGGCACCACGGTAAAGCTCGGTATGTCCCTTCTGACGACCGAAGCCTTTTACTTCAGAAACAGTCATACCTGTAATACCAATATCAGCAAGTGATTCGCGCACATCATCTAACTTAAATGGTTTAATAATGGCTTCGACTTTTTTCATTGTAAAACTCCCTAAAAACTTGCTGAAAGGCTTAATTTGACTGCGCGGTAGCTTATCATGCAGTAGCAAAACTATGAAGTCTAAAGTGATTTATGGGTTAGCACAAAAGTAAACGCAGTCTTCATATAACCGAACAATATATCAATGAGCGCTTAAGTTAGTCACCCTTACGCTACACTTTAGCTTTACCCCTCCAATATTTACAGGATGTAAATATTAAAACTGACTCAAGGAAGAGTTAATATGTACTATAAATCAAGCGGATTCACTTTAGTTGAACTCATGGTGACTTTAGTTGTTGCCACCATCTTGACAGTAATTGCAGTGCCTTCTTTTAACTCTATATATGCAGGCGTGCGATCCGATTCTAATATTAGAAAAATTCAGCAGTCAATTCAGATGGCAAGAAACCATGCGGTTGCCTATGGTTCTAGGGTGACAGTCTGTCCGTTAACGGCGCATGCCTGTGGCAATGATTGGCAAGGTAATATCAGTATTTTTACTGATTCAGGCCAGTCTAATATTATTGATGGTAATGACAAAATTATTTATCAAATAGGTCCATTTAACTCAAAGGATTACATTAGTTACAATCGATCGGCAATTCGGTTTCAACCTGAAGGTCTCGCCTCTGGTACTAACGGCACATTAAAATACTGTCCAGATTCAGCAAACAGTGAATACTCGAGAGCTATCATTGTCAGTCAGTCGGGACGAATCCGCTTCTCAAAGAAAACGGATATCAGTTGTGACTAAAGGCTTGTAGAACCTTTGCTAATTAATACAGTTAATGTCTTCTCGAATAAAGTCAAAAAAGTCTTTCGAGCCAATATATTGGCATGTAAAGTGGCGGATTTGGTTACTGAAAATACATCGAAAGTGTAATATACTGATGGCGTTATTAGGCAAAGGAAATCGCCATGAGAAAGTACAAAAATACAATAAAAGCTTTCACTCTTGTTGAGCTAATGGTGACGTTAGCCGTTGCAACCATATTGATCAGTATTGCCGCCCCTTCCTTTACAGCTATGTACGAAGCTTCTCGTAGCGACTCAAGCATTAGAAATATTCAGCAATCTTTAACCGTCGCTCGAAGCCATGCTATTAGTTACGGCGCTATCGTTACCGTCTGTCCATTATCAGGTACAAGTTGTGGCACAAACTGGCAAGGTGGCTATAGTATTTTTATCGATAACGGCACTATTGGTACGATTGATAGTACTAATGGTGTGAAAGATCAGGTCATTAGACAAGTCGATGCTTTTAATTCCAATGATTTTGTAAGCTATAACTTAAGCTCTATCAGCTTTAACCCCGAAGGGATGTTGACAGGAATTTCATCAGGCGGTACTAGACAAATTATTTATTGCCCTTCTAGTAAAAGCAACGAGAATGCGAAAGCGGTCGATATTATGTCATCAGGAAAGCTGCGTACTTCTTCTGCCACTGGCTTAACTTGCAGCTAATTGCTATCTTTAGCTGCCACAATAGAATAAAAGTAGCAGCTAAATGGCAACAGCAATACACTCCTTTTGATGTTTAAATATATCAAGAGGTAAGTTCATTAAAGGTTATTAGGTTGCAAGTTGAAAGCCACTGCGATGACTTCCCCCCTCTTTTACCTAGAAATGTTTATCTAGGTGTAACTTTATCCAACGCGTTAGCTTCAGCACTCTTGAAAGGCTCATCAAGTAAAACACACTCAAAGACATCTTTAATATAAGGTCTATTACTGCGACCATCATTTGGAACTTTACGAGCAGATAAACGGTTCATGTTGCGTTGAAAGCGATTAACCTCCCAACGATAAAACACTACTTTCTTACTCACAGATGTTTCTACAAAACACTTATATTCTGCTTTTTCTACTGGCTGGTCCTGTGCAACTGCAGCCGCAGAAAAAGACAATATAGGAAATAGAAGCCATTTCATTACCAACACGCCTTAGGAGTTTTTGCTCCAGTTTCAGTGATTTTTATTGTCGCGCATTCGCTGTCTCTTTTAGCTTGTCCAGCCAATGCTGTCGCCGTCAAAGTAAAGCTACCCGTTCCGGTTGAGCTACTCAGGCTGTAATCACCACTTTCACTCACATATGGGCTTTTATCAAAGCCCAGATTGGTCATGTCTGTTGTATAAACACGATTATCTAAATAAAACTGCTCCTGTCTATTTGCCGCCTCAACAAGTAGCGATAAACCATCAGCTCTAACACCTTTTGCCACATACTCTACATATGATGGATAAGCGATTGATGCCAAAATGCCGATAATTGCGACCGTAATCATTAACTCAATTAAGGTAAAACCTTTATGTTTCAACATCTATCTAACCTACTCGTCTACATGATAATAAATTCGGTTTACCCCTAATGCGCCACCAACACACTTATTGTCACCAGGTGCACAAGGAGGAGGCGGTGGGCAATCTATACTACCTGCAGGGCAATCTTTAAGCTCCATTTTATCTCCTGCTGCACCGATACCAATAAGGTACATGTAGCTGTCATCTGAACCATTTGGTGGCACAACTAGCTGCGGGGTATCGGGTACTCTCTCACCCATTTCTAAATACTCATGAGTATATGAGCGGATCCCGCGGTGAAGATCAAATCCATATAGACGACCAACGCCGCTAACTAAACATTGGTTAGCATCTGAGGCTTGGCCTGGCACATAAGAAGTGAAGAACACCCGCCCTTCGATAATTGTTGCCGCAGCTAAACTCTTTTCTCCCACGCCGCCAAAGCTATAGTACCAACCGAGTGTCTTGCCAAACTCGATATTTTCGGTATCTGTTGCCGGGGAGCCTGAAGTCACATCGTAGAGGTTATTAAAGCTAATTGGACTTGGGATAGTATTATCACCCGATCCGGTAAACGAGCGAGTAACTACATTACGATCTTGCAAGGTAAAGAAGTAATCATTTCGCTTTACATCCAAAGGGTGTGGGCGATGGCCCGAGCCAATCACCACCGCATCATATGGCACACTTTGATACGTTGTAGTGCTGCTTGTTTGCCCTCCAACAGTGACATCAACTTCGGCAATATTAGTAAACACCGTTTGGGCTACTGCAGGCTCAACGAAAAAACGTCTATCACTGGTGACGGAATTCCCGCCTAAATCTGCAAATTTAAATGCTGTCCATGGTTTATTAGAATCCTTAGGATTAGCGCTTGGTAAGTCTATACGCCATACATTCGCACCTGTATCTGATGCATAGATACGGTCAGTTAACTTATCACCATTACTGTCTAATATAGCTACCGCATTAGGAATACTGTCTGTTATACCAGGTATCTGAGTGATATTAGCACCGCTATTTGGACCAAACGAATGCACTAACGCCCCCGTTTCGGCATCCAATATAAATACTCCACGACCTTGAGAATCGTTCGTGCCAACGGCTGCACTATCTTTAGTTGCTGGTGAATAACCTGCACCAAAAATCAATACCGGTTTTGCTTTAGAGTATTCAGTATTGCCTGCTGGCCAGCCCGGAATGTAAGTCACAACAGGTTCAGACCAAGTTTGCCCAAGTTCAGCCATTCCGGGATCATTAGCACTGACCTTCCAAAGCTTTTTAGGGCTATCTGGGTTGGAAATATCTAACGCATAATAGGACTTGCCACCACGTCTCATTCCTGCAAATAGCCAAGCTTTTTCTACTTCACCAGAGCTTTTGGTTTTCACAAATGACACTGTTGAACTATCAAAGCCATACACTGAATGCAATCCAGTTGGGACATTGGCTCTTAACTCTCTGATATTGGGTAACAGCTCATAGGGCATAAATGACCAAGTTTCTGAGACGGTGTTACCCTCATCTTTAAACATGTGCAGGAAGCCGTGGTTAGTCCCTAATACAATCCGAAGATCAGGATTGCCTTCAGTACCAAAGTTAATCGCTAACGGCTTAGAATGCAGCGGGTCTCCAAACACATCTTCTCGAATATCAGATGTCGAATTATCATTATCGTCATCATCGGTGTCTTTACCCTTTACCCAATCAATGTAGCTAGATATTTGCGACTTATCTATGCCCATATAGGCTGCCAATGCTGTTTCACTGCCCGCTTTGGCTACCGCATTACTTCGGCTGAATGCAGACAGGCTCCCATTGTTACCAAAATCACCATAAATAGTTCGGTCACTGGTACTTGTAGTTTGTAACTCATGTAACACGCCGCCGGTACGCACATCGTTACCGTCACCACCACCGCTTGCTGCAGAGCAAACTGAATTAGGCGTCCAATACGAACAAGCTGAATCCTTTAGGTTACCGTCATCACCAATGGCATTTGCACCATTTTTATCGACAATATCACCATTACCCGTCACCTTAAATTTCTTGATATTGCCAAGCCATCGCGGCCCTTTATTCGGCAAGAACATTGCGTAGTAAACAGAATCGAAGGTTTGTGTTCTATCGAAGTTATTGCTGGCAATGGAAGGAGAGGTGAAACTGGCATTAACTTCTAGGATCTGAGAGAAAACCTCTTGTAAAGCGGATTGCAGTGCCGATGCATCTTTAGCCGCAAAATACTTACCGCCACCTAATTCTGCCGTTTTCTTCAAAATAGGCGCAGCGCTGTTAGCCCCATCACTGAAGCCAATAGTAAAAGTGGAGACATGCTGGTCACCATCCATTGACGTATTAACGTCTTTACGGTTCATAATACTCGCCAGTGCAGGCAAATAACTGCCTCCTTCACGATCTGATGAACGGTAACCATTCATACGGCTAACATAATAATCAGCATTGGTATCGTTTGTCGGAGAGCCATCCGTAATGTAAACAACATAGGCATTACTAGAGCATTGCATCGCGTTAAATGGCGACTCATAGATACCATTTTTTTCTACTGAGGTATCCCTATCAGGCGTTAAGCCAGAAGCTTGCAAGCCGTATTTAACTGATAAACCAGCAAAATAGCGGTAAGATTCATATAAGGTTTCACAAAGTGGTGTCCAAGTATCAGCACCAAGATCGTTAATAGTATTAATCAAAGACACTTTATCGGCTGGATTAAGACGCTTTATCCCTGAGATCACGCGCCCACCATTTTGGTCACTGTAATAGTTTCCGTTAAATACCGCTAAACCAAAATCTACGCCAGGCGTTGCAACAACCGTATCTTCCATTACCCGTTTGGCAATATCTAAACGCGACTCCCACCCCTTACTTTTAGTCGAGTTATACCAATTAACGTAACGCTCAGTATAAAAAGTCACTGACTTACCGGTACCAAATTTTGTCAATTTTGCAGTTTCAACTGAAGAGTCAATATCAGATGAATTTGAATTTTTATTAACATAGGTATACAAAACCGGACTTTCTTTAGAGCCTAAGCTATCAACCGGAAATCCTTTATCGATCCCGCTAGCATTGCCGAAATACAGTTTGTCGCGATCTTCAAAGTCCTCAAAACAATCGAGCGTAGTGACGTTGCCATTTAAAGTATCAGGGAGCTCTGTCCACTCACCATTTTCACCGGTATAGCTATATTGGCGAACAAAACCAGTGAACATACCATAAGAACGTAAATACCTGCGCGATGACTGGCAGCCATTAACAGAGCCAAAGAAGTGATTAGGGCTGGTGAGCTCTGGAACCCCTATTCCACCTTTGCTGTAATAAATCTTGGTAGAGTTATCGACGGTTTCCCCTCTATCATAAAACTCCTCAGTATATTCATCCGTACTCATACTGCCTGAGTTATCAAAGATAATAAGAACTTGAGGGCGAGAACCTGAACGTGCAGACGATTCAAATACATATAGCTCGGTATCATCAGCATAACTCACACCAGAAACGACTGTCATTGCCATGGAAATAGATACAACAATGGACTTAAGACACTTGTTTATTTTCATCATTAATTCCCTGTTCCACCGAGAACTTCTTGTTCAATTCCAGTAACTAACGTTAATCGTCCCATATCGTTACGACCAAAGGTTGCTTCACTAGATATTTCCATTGGCACGCAATCAATCATCCCGGCTTGATTTGGGTGAAGCATTCTCATACAGTCGACATCTCCATCTGATAACGGCGTTAGTGTATTAGTCACATCAAATGTGCCATCCGCAATTGTTGTGACAGTGCGGATCAGTGCCAGGTTGGTGCCGCTATTATTGGCAATAACTCGGTCTTGCGCACCGCGAGCCACAGCAACGGCTTCTACCCGCTCAGAACCGGCGCCTGCCATTCGAATTGATTGCGTAGAGTTCACTGCTAACGCAACACCAATTACCGTCATAATCAGCAGTACAATTAGTGAAAAAAATAGCACGATCCCTTTCTGCTTTTGCATGATTAGCTTCCTACTAATATCGGGTTTTCAAGTACGATAGTTGTCGATAACACTCGTCGCCTAAAACCATCGTTTGCCGCGGCAATAGTCTTATCGCCGAGTACATAAGTTTGCTCATCGGTATAACTATTATCTTCTTCTACAGTGCGAACCAGTAGGTATAACCTAAGTGCGACTAATCGTTGATTAGGAGAACCATCCCAAATAGGAGAAGTGACATTTTGTGCTGGCATAAAACTATCGGCTGTTCTGTCACCATTCGTGTCGAAGCCATACATAACACGGAAGTCCTCAACCCCTTCTACCAGTTGCTCTAATGAGTTTGAACCTGTCATGCCACCAACACCGAGAACCCTCCGCATTAAAACCGGCACGCCATTACTCAATTGGATGAAATATATATGGTGCTGGTATTCCCAAAACCGTCCGTTATCTAGACTCGGGGGAGTTTGACTACCAGCAAAAATCACCGCTTCACTTGAATTAGTCCCCATGTAATACCGGTTGGCGTTAAAGGATGTGGTACTCGGCCCAATTAAGCGTTTTATTTGAAGTACATCGGTATTCGCTACCACAGTGCCTAAGCAGGCTATGGCCTCTCCACCCACTCCACTTTCGTAGCCCCAAATTTTTCTAAAGTTTGAAGATGTAACGCTCGCAGGAAAGCTGGCATTGTTTGGACCACCGCCAATACAATCACTGGCAGCTGCGATAGCTGGAGCGATAATACTGGTGCTTGACCCCACATTCAGATCAACACCTGTTAACTCAGCCATAAAGCCAGCTTGACTCACATCACGCTCAATTAATGCTAAAGCTATACGCCCATTTTCTTGTAACTGATTAAATTGGCTAGTGGTTGTGACATTGGAAGAAGACATGGCAAACATTGAGAATAAACCAGCGGTTAGAAATAAACTCACTAGCATAGCGACCATCAACTCGACTAATGAGAAGCCTTGTTGTGAATAAGCGTTAACTAACTTTTTCATATTTATATAATCACAGTTTCGAGTAGGTATATTCTTCGGCGATCACTTGCCACGCCACACGCCTTGACAAACGAGGTACTATTCTCAGCGCCGTCATTGACTTCTCTGATCCCTCGCCAAGTTATCGCTATCGATACATTACCGTTCACGTTTGCATCTATGCACGCAGTTACATCATCTAATCCATCCATCAACAGCTTCCATTGATAGATATCCCACGCTAACGTCTCAGCATTTGAGCAGGTGACGACGGCGCCAACAGCAACATCACAAGACTTCCCAGGCTTGGTCAAAGTACCGGTATACTCTCCGCTATAAGCGGCCATCTGAGTGCGGTTTAAACGCAGTCTATTGACAATATCATTCGCTGAATAAGCGGCTAAGGTTTGCTGGAAGGACTCGAAACTACCACGCTTAGAAACCACGTGGAGATTGAAAACACCAATCAAGCCGACGGTTAAAATAACCAAAGCAACGAGCACTTCGATCAATGAAAGTCCTTTCTCCCTGGTTCCCATTCCGTCAATTCCTTTACGTTTGTCATATTGTTGACGTTAAAGATGTTACTTTAGCGTTTAAAAACGGCAACTTATAGTAATACAAAAACATACAGGTTAATAGTAAATTAGTCGAATGTTGAACTGTAGTGACTAAGTCATAAACATGATTAACAGGCAAAGTTAACCTGAATTTTGATCAAAAAAAAGAGGCCTAGGCCTCTTTTTTATTTCAATTTGTATCTGAGTGTCGTTAGGTATTAACGAAGCTCGGCAGGTACAGCAAAAACGGTGTCTTCTAGACGTCCTTCGACTTCAGTCACCACACTTGGCGCCATATTAGCGATAGCATCAACAACTTGTTTAACCAATACTTCTGGGGCCGATGCTCCTGCGGTTACCGCTACGCGTTGAACACCATTGAACCAAGTTGCGTCAACATCATCAGCATTGTCGACTAAGAAAGCTTGTGTACCTTTCTTCTGAGCTAATTCACGCAGACGGTTTGAATTCGAACTATTCTTCGAACCGACCACAATAAATAGCTCAACTTGTTCTGCCACATTACGTACCGCATCTTGGCGATTCTGAGTGGCGTAGCAAATATCGTCTTTACGTGGGCCTTCAATTGAAGGGTATTTCTTCTGTAAAGATGCGATAACATCGCGAGTGTCATCCATCGACAACGTCGTTTGAGTGACAAAGCACAAGTTCTCAGGATCATTAACCACTAGGTTGGCGACATCTTCTGGTGACTCCACCAAGTGAACCCCACCAGCGGGATTATCGTATTGCCCCATGGTGCCTTCCACTTCAGGATGGCCCGCATGGCCAATTAAGATGCACTCAGTGCCTTTTCGGCTAGCACGTGCAACCTGTAGATGGACTTTAGTGACCAGCGGACACGTGGCATCAAACACTTTAAGACCGCGAATCTTAGCCTCTTTACGTACCGCTTGTGACACACCGTGAGCACTAAAGATAACGATGCTATTATCTGGCACTTGATCGAGCTCTTCAACAAACACTGCGCCACGATCTTTTAAGTTTTGCACCACATAGCGATTATGAACCACTTCGTGGCGAACGTAGATTGGTGGAGAGAAAAGCTCTAACGCACGCTCTACAATGCTAATAGCACGATCAACACCAGCACAGAAACCACGTGGGTTTGCCAAAAGGATATTCATAATTACAGTACCTGTACTACTTCGAGTTCAAAGGTAAGCACTTGTCCCGCTAATGGATGGTTCAAATCGATTGTTACCGAGTCACCGGCCACATCTCTGACCATGCCAGGAATTTCGCTACCACCAGGGCCTGCAAAACTCACTATCACACCCGGCTCAAGAGTCATATCGGCAGGGAAACGGCTCTTGTCCATATGATGTACAGCATCTGGATTTGATTCGCCAAATGTATCAGCGGCTTGCAATGTAAACTTGTGCTTACCTCCCTCTTTGAGGTTGATAATCTCAGCTTCAAATGCAGGGCTCAGGCTTTCATCACCCACATTAAATCGTGCAGGCTTACCACTTGAACGCGTGCTTTCAGCGGTTGAGCCATCTTCAAGCACGATATTCATGTGGCATAAAATTGAATGCATCTCTGACATTTAGCTACTCCTTTATACCATCAGTTTTTTTTTCATCTTTTCCCGTAATAAACGAGTCTAAGATAATAAGTGCTGCACCCACACAAATTGCCGAATCAGCGATATTAAATGCAGGAAAATGACTGGTATTCCAATAGAAATGTAAAAAATCAACAACATAGCCATGCTGAAGACGATCGATCAGATTACCTAGCGCGCCACCTATAACTAAAGTATAAGCAAGGTTTAAGCGCCACATCTTGCTTGGCTGCTGACGCAGCCAAACTGATAACAATACGCTAAAGCCGACTGCGACGAAGGTAAATAACCAACGCTGCCAACCTCCAGCATCACTTAAAAAGCTAAATGCTGCGCCGTAGTTCCGCACATAGGTAAAGTTAAAAACCGGCAGTAACTGAATTGATTCACCAAGATTAAAATTCGACAACACCCATTGCTTAGATAGTTGGTCGGCAACAAATACCAACACAACTATCCAATACCAACGCAGGCCACTGTCTTTCCAGTTAGTTGGCATCTATCGTTCCTTTTCAATCTGAATATTGTTTTGTCATATCGTTAAGATAAAACCCCTTAACAATACAAACGTAGGCCACAAAGAAACAACGGCTCTTGAGAGCCGTTGTAATTTCTGCTTAAGCGAACTGGCGAACTTCGCCTTCGCCTTCGATGTTAGTCACACAACGAGTACATAGAGTTGGATGCTCGGCAACTTGGCCTACATCCTCTCTATGGTGCCAGCAACGTTCACACTTCTGTGCTTCTGACTTCTTCAAGGCTAACTTAAGTGAAGCAAGCTCAGTTTCAAGCGCATCAGATGGTGCAGCCGCTAGCGCAACAACATCAGTCTTAGACGTTAGCAATACAAAACGCAGCTCATCACCTAGCTTCTCAAGTACCGCTGATAATGCTTCATCGGCAAATAAAGTCACTTCGGCTTCTAAAGAGCCACCGATCTGCTTTTCACGACGGGCATTTTCAATCACCTTATTCACTTCTGCGCGAACGGCTAGTAACTGGTCCCAGTACTCATCGCTTAAGTCTGACTCTAGAGTCACCGACTTTAGGCCTTCATACCAGGTTTCAGTAAATACGTATTCACCACGCTCACCTGGTAGTAGCTTCCAAATTTCATCAGCTGTAAAGCTTAGGATTGGTGCAATCCAGCGCACCATAGCTTCTGAAATTAAGTACAGCGCAGATTGACAGCTACGACGTGCATTACTGTCGCCCTTTGCGGTGTACTGTCTGTCTTTAATGATATCTAAGTAGAAACTACCTAGCTCAACAGAACAGAACTGCATCAGCTTTTGTGTCACTAAGTGGAAGTTGTACTGGTCGTACGCTTCTAGCAACTCTTGCTGCAATGCAGCTGCACGGCGAACTACCCAGCGATCCAGTGCAACCATGTCTTCAACAGCAACTAAATCAGTTTCTGGGTTAAAGCCATTGATGTTAGCTAATAGGAATCGAGCCGTGTTACGGATACGACGGTATGCATCTGCGCTACGGTTTAGGATCTGATCAGAAACCGTCATTTCACCGCTGTAATCAGTCGCTGCTACCCACAAACGTAGAATGTCTGCGCCTAACTTATTAGTCACATGCTGCGGTGAAATCACGTTACCAACAGACTTAGACATCTTACGGCCTTGGCCATCGACGGTGAAACCATGAGTCAGCACTTGCTTATATGGTGCTTTACCATTCATCGCTGTTGAAATCATTAGCGATGACATAAACCAACCACGGTGTTGATCGCTACCTTCAAGGTACAAATCAATTGGATGACCATGAAACTCTGGACGTGCAGCAACAACGGTCGAGAATGTTGAACCAGAGTCATACCAAACATCTAATGTGTCGGTCACTTTGCGGTACTGGTCTGCTTCGTCACCTAATAGTTCAGATGCATCTAGATCCCACCAAGCTTGAATACCTTGTTGCTCGATACGAGCTGCTACACGCTCCATCAAAGACACGCTGTCAGGGTGAAGTTCTTCAGTTTCACGGTGTACAAATAGCGTGATAGGCACGCCCCATGTACGCTGACGTGAAATACACCAATCAGGACGGTTCTCTACCATCTTCTCGATACGGCTCTGACCCCAATCTGGGATCCATTTAGTTTTCTCGATTTCACTTATTGCCTGCGTACGCAGACCTTTTTGATCCATAGAGATAAACCACTGCGGCGTAGCGCGGAAGATAATTGGCGTTTTATGTCTCCAACAATGCGGGTAGCTATGCTTGATTTGTACATGACTAAGCAGCGCGCCCTTCTCTTCTAGCAATTCAACAACGTTCTTGTTTGCCTTAAATACATGTAAACCAGCGAAGATTTCAGTATCTGGCTTATAAACGCCGTTATCACCCACAGGGTTAGCGACTTCTAGACCGTACTTTTGACCAACGACAAAGTCGTCTTGACCATGACCCGGTGCGGTATGAACGATACCGGTACCTGAATCAACGGTGACGTGATCACCTAAAATAACGGGTACGTCAAAATCATAGAATGGGTGATTAAAACGCAGTAGCTCTAAATCGCTACCCACAACCGTACCCAGTACAGTGTGTGATTGTGCGCCAAAGCGCTCAATACATGATTCATACAGATCAGTTGCAAGGACTAAAGCCTGAGTTTTGCCCTCTTTAACCATCTCAACCAAGGTGTACTCAACATTAGCCGCTACAGCTAAAGCGCGGTTAGCAGGTATAGTCCAGGGTGTAGTGGTCCAAATAACCATTGAGATGTTGTGAGCATAATCACTTAGGCCAAACTTGGCGAGTAAGGCAGGCTTATCGACAACAGAGAAGGCAACATCAATCGCTGGCGACATCTTGTCTTCATATTCAACTTCAGCTTCAGCCAACGCAGAACCACAATCTGTACACCAGTGAACAGGCTTAACACCTTTATGCAGATGGCCGTTCTCAATCACCTTAGAAAGCGAACGTACGATATTAGCTTCAGTGCTGAAATCCATCGTTAGGTACGGGTTTTGCCAATCGGCAAATACACCTAAACGGATAAAGTCCTCACGCTGGCCATCAACTTGCTTAGCAGCGTATTCACGGCATTTCAGACGGAACTCCGCAGCTGTAACTTTATGGCCTGGCTTACCCACTTTTTGCTCGACTTTCAGCTCAATTGGTAGACCGTGACAGTCCCAACCAGGAATGTATGGCGCGTCAAAACCCGACATGGTCTTTGACTTAATAATAATATCTTTAAGAATTTTGTTTACTGAGTGGCCAATATGAATATCACCGTTCGCATAGGGAGGACCATCATGCAAAATAAACGGTTTTGCATCTTTACGGCTTTCGCGGATCTGTTGGTACAGTCCGTTCTCGTTCCAAGATTTCAACATCTCTGGCTCACGATTAGCCAAATTACCACGCATCGGAAACTCTGTTTCCGGCAAATTCAAAGTAGATTTATAGTCGCTCATTGATCCTTTACCGTTTTGTTAGCTAAGCTGTTCAGCCTGCATCGCTACCAAGTAGGGCTTTCGCTCTATTGGCATCATCTTTAATTTGTTTTTTCAGCGCATCTAACGATCCAAATGGCTGCTCGTCTCTAATCTTTGCCACTAATTCAACTTCGACCGTTTTACCATAAAGGTCACCGTCAAAATCAAACAGATGGACTTCTAACTGACAGACTTGACCATTTACCGTTGGTCTAAAACCAACATTGGCCACGCCTTCATATATGTCGCTATTATCCCAATACACTTTAACGGCAAACACACCTCTTACGGGCGTCACTTTGCGTTTCAAGGCAATATTAGCTGTAGGAAAACCTATGGTTCGCCCAATTTTTTCACCGTGAGCGACCCTGCCGCTTAATGTAAAAGGGTGCCCTAACAAACGTCTAGCTTGCTCGAGATTACCCTTTGCAAGTAGCTGTCTTATTTCTGTAGAGCTAACGCGCTTATCGCCTAATATAAAGCTCTGAGTGCTCACTACGACAAAACCGAACTTCTCTCCGGCCTTACGTAGCATCTCAAAATTACCTTGGCGCTGCTTGCCAAAACAAAAGTCATCGCCAACAACTAAGTACTTAACACCTAAGGCCTTAACGAGTAGTTGTTCGATAAACTCTTCAGCGCTATAACTTGAAAACTTTTTATTAAAGTTTACACACAATAAGCGATCTATTTTTAACTCATCGAGTAAGACTATCTTGTCTCGCAGTAAACTTAAACGTGCCGGTGCGTTTTCACCTCGAAATAACTCTTGTGGTTGCGGCTCAAAAGTCATTACCGCTGCAGGCAAACCTAAATGCTCTGCTTTTTTTACCAGCCGATTAATCACTTCCGCATGACCACGGTGAACACCATCGAAGTTGCCGATGCTTAATACGCAACCTCGATGTTCCGGCAAAATATTATGAATACCGCGGATTAATTCCATTATCTTACACGACACATGAGAGTAAATGGGCGGATTATATACCAGCTAGGCTTTATAATCAGCACTCAAACAGCAGCTTTCATCTTCCAAGGGCGAATTCCAAGGCAAACTAGGCAAATAAAGTAAGCGACTGCTGCAAATACAATCAACTTAACTAAAGTATAGCTGCGTTCAATAAAGGATAGATCAAGCCATTGCGCTATTGTTGGATCAAATTGAAATAACACAAGCAACATTGCCCCAGCCGCTACCACTGATTTAGCTAAGAACAACAGTGTAGCCTTATTAACTCGGTAAACATTAGCCTTATGCAATCCACGATACAGTAGTCCCGCGTTAAGCAACGCTGACATCGAAGTGGCGATCGCTAGACCGACATAACCAAATGGAATCGCAAAAATAAGGTTAAACACCATGTTGCTCACCATGGCGATAATGCCATAACGTACAGGCGTTTTGGTATCTTGCCTCGAGTAATACCCTGGCGCCAAGATTTTAATCAACATAAAGCTGAGTAGACCACTACCGTATGCCATTAAGCTGTATGACGCCATTTCAACGTCTTCATAACTAAAGGCTCCGCGCATAAACAGCACCATCAGCATGGGCTTAGCTAACATTATAAGACCGCACATAGCCGGTAATCCGAGCAAAATTATCGCTTTTACTCCCCAGTCCATGGTTTTTGCAAATTCATCAGTTTCTGCGTTTATATGTCTTTTCGACAACGCAGGTAAAATAACGGTCGCAATCGCAATGCCAAATAATCCTAAAGGAAATTCCAATAGCCTGTCGGAGTAATAAAGCCAGCTAATGGAGCCCGTCATCAAGAAACTAGCGATAAAAGTATCAAGCAATAAGTTAATCTGGGACACCGAGACACCAAAAAGCGCCGGGATCATCAAGGTACGTATTTTTGTCACCCCGGGATGACTCCAGCCCCAACTCGGTTTCACCAACGCTTTCTCTTTCATCAGGAAAGGGATTTGAAACAAGAACTGAATTAAGCCACCTAAAAACACACCACACGCCAAACCAATTTCAGGTTGCTGCATATTGGGCGCAAGGTAAATAGCCGCTGCGATAATGGCAATATTAAGAAATACCGGCGTAAATGCCGACACGGCAAAGCGCCCACGAGTGTTGAGTATAGATCCCGCTAACGCGGTAAACGTAATAAACCATAAATAGGGAAAAGTAATTTTTAGCATTAACGAGGCAAGTTCAAACTTTGCTCCGTTGGGCTCATCGTTAAGCCAAGCTAAAAACCAACCTCCACCAAACAAAGCCGCTAAAACGGGGGAAGCTATAACACCAACTAAGGTCACAATACTAACAAGTACACCTAAGGTGCCCGCGACTTTTGAAATTAGATCTTTAACTTCTTCACTGCTATTTTTCTCTTGATATTCAGTCAGTACTGGCACAAATGCTTGTGCAAAAGCGCCCTCTGCAAACAAACGCCTTAAAAAGTTGGGGATCTTATTAGCAAAGAAAAAAACATCTGCGCTACTTCCCGCGCCCATTAGATTCGCGATAACCACATCTCGAACTAATCCTAAAACGCGAGAAATCAAGGTCATGGCACTCACTATTATGCCAGACTTAATTAACTTTCTGCTCAAAACGCCCCCTGCTCCGGTTACAGAGCTAAATAACTTTTGCCAATATCACGTAAAAATTGTTATTAGCCCTATTGTCTCATAACAATACCTGCTAGAATTGCGCCACATATTACACGAGTTAGGTTGAAGAAAGCCAAGCTGGTTGAATTATTTTGCGTTAATCAAATTGATTTAATCATTGTCATTGACAAAGTGACATAAATAGGGCATATTCCTCGACCTTAAAAATACCAAACCCAGTTTTAGGAGTTGCACCTTGGCTAATAGCAAGTCTGCAAAGAAGCGCGCGCTTCAATCTGAAAAGCGTCGCCAGCACAACGCTAGCCGTAGCTCAATGCTACGTACTTACGTTAAAAAAATAATCGCTGCAATTAATGCAGGTGACTATGCGACAGCTACTGCTGCTTTCGCTGTAGCACAACCAATTGTTGACCGTATGGCGACTAAAGGTCTTATTCACAAGAATAAGGCTGCTCGTTATAAGTCACGCTTGAACGCTAAAATCAAAGCACTTGCTGCTTAAGTTTTAGCTGTAAAGCAAATGAAAAAAACCGGCCTTGGCCGGTTTTTTTATATCTGTAATTTCTGTATTGAGCTTTAATGATACCTATTGTACTAAGATGTAATCAGTATAATGACAAACTGCAGGCAAAAAAATAGAGAGGCAAGCCTCTCCATTAGTCATCCATTATGTCACTTCTATCGCGTCAATAAAAACCCGTCGCAAATAAACCTTTCGATGATTAACAACGGTCTTTCAGTAGACTAAGCAACAGTTTTTAAGCTTTCACAATAGATGTTATTCAGTAATTTAATGATCTCTACGACTTCTTCACTCTTTAACGAATAGTAAACCGTTTGAGCTTCTTTGCGTGTTTCAACTAAATTATCTTTACGTAACCAAGCTAAATGTTGAGATAAAGCTGATTGGCTTAGCCCCAATTTCTTGTTCATTTCACCAACGCACATCTCGCCTTCATTAAGAAGATAACACAAGATAAACAGACGACGTTCGTTAGCCAATGCTTTCAACAATACAACGGCATGGTCTGCTCGTTGCTGCATTAATTCTATATTCATTACGAGCTATTTCTCCTAAAACAAACCGACGCCCTAATATAGCGTTGCCTTACAGATATAGTCGGGAGGTAAAGCACACTTTTTACTAGATTGTTTTTAAACAATGGGACATACGTAATAAAAACAAAGGAAACTCATGAAAAACATCTATATCCAATCTTGCTTACGAGCAGGTTGAATCTTTAACAGTAGAAGGTGGATCCAAGACTCGCTAGTAACAAAAATTTGACGCCAGTGCAGTAGGCGGAATCAAAACTCAACAGCCTAGGCTTTGATAAAGTGTATGAAAGAGCCCATGAAACAGAGCTTGATAAGCATTATATTGCCGTAGGATCAGACTTTGGCGCAGCGAGTATCTATCAAGTTGACTTTAGAGCCAGTGAGCAAGGATATGAGCAACTTGTTAAGCTAAGTCAGCTAATGACGACAATGGCATCGTTATGGGCAGTAACGCGGCCTCCGGCGGCCCTGACGTATCGATATTGCCATCAACAGACGTCCCCGCAGCCTCTTTAAGACAAGACGGCGCCGATTACTTTGATTATCACCATACTCCTAATGACACATTAGATAAGATTGAGCCTGCTGCACCGCAGCAAAATGTCGCCGCATACGCTCAATTTGCTTACCTAATGGCACAATCGAGTATTGAGCTTCGTCCGCGAGCGGCAAAGTAATACTCATCCCCGACTCACTTACTCGCACTTAAAAACAAAGAAACAGCCATTCGGCTGCTTCTTTTTTGCTTCATACCAAGTTCCGGCGGCTTACATCACCCAACAGGGGTTATTGCTCTTCACGCAGAAAAACGGGCTCGTTGACTGTCGAATCTTTTTCGCTGTAGTAATAGCCCGCAGTATCGAACTGAGTTAACGCCTGCAGTGAATCAACATTATTATCGAGAATATAACGTACCATCATACCTCTCGCCTTTTTGGCAAAGAAGCTAATCACCTTATATTGGCCATTCTTGCGATCTTTGAAAACCGGTGTAATGAGGTTTGCTGTCAGCTTCTTAGGCTTGACCGCTTTAAAATACTCGTTCGATGCTAAGTTAATAATAAACTCATCGCCCTGCGCCGCGGTAGCCTTATTGATTTCATCGGTAATAATGTCGCCCCAGAACTGATAGAGATTCGTGCCTCTGTCATTCGCCAATCGGGTGCCCATCTCTAAACGGTAGGCTTGCATCAAATCCAGCGGCTTAAGCAATCCATATAAACCAGACAAAATCCTTAACTGCGCTTGTGCATTTTGTAAGCTAACCTCCGATAATGTATCGGCCTCTAACCCAGTATAAACATCACCACGAAAGGCGAACACGGCTTGCTTAGCGTTAATTGGGGTAAAGTTTTTATCCCAAGAACTGAACCTTGCTACGTTTAACCCAGCAATTTTATCGCTTACCTTCATCAAACTGGCAATATCGGTTGGAGTCAGCCCACGGCAAACATGGATAAGTTGCTCACTTTGATCCAGCAGCGTTGGCATCGAATAGTTTTCAGTGCCTGGTGGGTTTTCAAAATCTAGCGTTTTAGCTGGAGAAATTAAAATCAGCATAGCTAATTCCTATAAAGAGATATTCTTAAACTGACACAATCATACTGATCAAAAACAAAAAAACCACGCTTTAACAGCGTGGTTTTTTAGATTGTACTGATGAAGCTTATAGATTAAGCACGAGTCGCATCTGCAACTTCTTGTGATTTAATCTCTTCCGCTACGGTTTTACTGGTCCAAATCTCCCCTTCTAAGTTAGATAACTCAGGGAATTGACTTGCATCAAATGTCGGTGTTTTACCGCTTTTAAGCTGTTGACGGTAATCATTAATGACGCGAATAGCCACGCCTGACAACAGTAACAACGCAACAATATTAACCGTCGCCATTAAGCCCATCGATACATCGGCTAGATTCCAAACTAAACCAACCTTAGCCACCGCACCAAACATTACCATGCCAAGAACACAGAGCCTAAATATTGGCAGTGCTTTCTTACTGTTACCCGATAAGAACATCACGTTAGTTTCTGCGTATGAATAGTTTGCAATAATAGATGTAAAGCAAAACAATAAAATAGCCAACGCAACAAACCCGCCACCCCAAGGGCCTACATGCTGAGTCAACGCATCAATCGTGACTTTAATACCGTCACCATTAGCGCCGACATCACCCGCTAGCAAAATAATCGCTGCAGTCGCAGTACAAATAACGATGGTATCGACAAATACCCCCATCATCTGTACAAAACCTTGTGATGCTGGATGATTTGGATTTGGAGAAGCACTTGCTGCAACGTTTGCAGCGCTACCCATACCCGCTTCGTTAGAGAACAAACCACGCGCAATACCGGCTTGCATAGCCTGAGCAATAGTGTAAGCCACACCACCTGCCACAGCTTCTTGTAGACCAAAGGCACTCTTAATCACCAGCATGAATACATCAGGTAGCTTTTCAATATTCATTGCCACGACGACAAATGCAATCAAAATGTAAGCTATTGCCATCACAGGGACAACAATCTCAGACACTTTAGCGACTTTACGTAAACCGCCCATAATCACGAACGCGCTGACAATTACAATGCCAATACCGACATAAGTCGGATCTAAGCCGAACACCTGTGTCATAGCGCCGGTAATCGTGTTGGCCTGAACCGCGTTAAAGACCAAGCCAAAAGCAATAATCAAGAAGATAGAGAATAAGATCCCCATCCAACGCTGTCCTAAGCCTTTCTCCATATAGTAAGCAGGGCCGCCACGATACTGACCATCTTCATCGCGTACTTTATAGACCTGAGCAAGCGTTGATTCAACCATTGCTGTTGCCATACCGAGCACCGCAATCAACCACATCCAAAATACGGCACCTGGACCTGCTGCACCAATAGCAACCGCAACACCCGCCATGTTACCCGCACCTACGCGGGCTGCCATGCTAGTACAAAATACTTGGAATGATGAAAGGCCACCTTTACTTTCACCTTGTCGGCTTTTAAGCATAATCTCACCAGAATGCTTAAAATGTGTGATCTGTATAAATGCCAGTCGAATTGTAAAATACAGTCCGGCGCCAACCAGACCATATACTAAGAGTTTTCCCCAAAGTAGCGCATTGAGAAAATTAACCGTCGTTTCTATCATATAATTTCAATCCCCATGACAAACATAATCAAGCGAGTCGAACACTAGATTAGGTTTACCCTGTGTTTATCCTTCTTAAAGTATTTAAATAACAGCAGATTTTATTTTCAAATTATCTTAAACGTGCAAAAACTACATCACGCCTGCTGTATTCCGCGCAGCAAAATAGCATAGCATTGCTTCAACCCTGAGCGATATAGATCACAGTTTCTCATTTAGCTGACATCCACATCACAGCCGCACCAATCCACCACCATAAAATACAACTAAATTAACATAGTGATCACGCGACAATTAGCTACATTTAATTGTACAAAATTCTTTCAATAAATCGGATACAGCACACGTTTTTGTAATAAAATTACAAATATAGTAAATAACATGAAATTTGTTTAACTTTATGATTACGTAAATGGGGTTATTTATGGCACATCAGCAAGAAATTGTCGCACTAAAGAAATTTGTTCGAGCAACTAACTTTCTAGCGACATCACAAATTTATTTAAAGAAAAACGTGCTGCATAAACGCGCACTTGAACACTCAGATATCAAACCCAGGCTGCTGGGTCACTGGGGAACCTGCCCAGGTATCAATTTTGTCTACGCCAACGTTAACCGGCTCATCACCAAACACAATCGCTCATTCGTTTATTTAGTTGGCCCAGGTCATGGTTTTCCTGCAGTGCAAGCAAACTTATTTATGGAAGGCTCATTGAGCCATTTCTACCCCGACACTATTCCATATGATGAAAACGGGATCACTGATATTTGCCAAAAATTCTCAGCCGCCTATGGCTACCCTTCTCATGCAAATCCAGAAGCACCGGGGCAAATCCTTGAAGGGGGTGAACTCGGTTACTCACTTTCAGTTGCTTGGGGCGCTGTATTAGATAATCCAGATCTGATTGCTGCTTGTCTTATTGGTGATGGTGAGTCTGAAACTGGCCCACTTGCGGCATCTTGGTATGCGAATCGTCTTGTGTCGCCAAAAAACAACGGTGCTGTTTTACCTATCGTTCATATCAATGGTTATAAAATCTCGGGTCCTACCCGTATGGGCCGTATGAGCCATGAAGAACTTGATCTTGAGTTTAGAGGTTTAGGCTATCACCCCATTATTGTTGATGATCAATTAGAAGAAGACGTTTATTTGCAAATGACTGCCGCGATGGACACGTCATATGCAATGATTAACGACATTCAGACCCGTGCTCGAGCAGGCGAAGATATCGTTAAGCCACGTTGGCCTGTGATCTTAATGCGCACAGCCAAAGGCTGGACAGGGACTGCTGAGTATAATGGTAAGAAGCTCGTCGGTAACTGCGAGTCGCACCAAGTTATTGTCAACAAGTGTGCTAGTGACAAAGGTCAGCTAGACGCACTAAATACTTGGCTTGCCAGCTACAAATTTGACGAACTGTATAACATCAATGATAAAGGCGAATTGATCTTTGATGAGGACATTCAGACTCTTCTCCCCCCTAAAGAACTAACTTGTGGCCGCCAACACCTAAGTTATGGCGGTGAAGTAGTACGTGCACTGGCTAATCCAGATCTTAAAAAGCTAGCCTATGGTCCAGAAACGCCCCGCGGACATCGCGGCCTATCGATGTACAAGATGGGGGAATGGATGCGTGAAGCGTTTAAACTAAACCGCGATCAACGTAACCTTCGTATTTTCTGTCCAGATGAGACCTATTCAAACCAACTGCAAGCGGTGTTTGAAGAAACGAGCCGCGCATGGCAGTGGCCAATAGAAAGCTGGGATGAAGATATGTCTCGCGACGGTCGAGTCATCGAGCTACTTTCTGAAAACTTACTGTTCGGCATGCTACACGGCTATACAGTGACGGGTCGTCACGCAATGTTCCCAACTTATGAGGCATTCTCACAAGTTGTCTCTTCAATGGCCGACCAATACTGTAAATATGTGTACGCAAGCCAAGGCGTACATTTCCGTAAGCCTGTTCCAGCTTGTAACGTGGTTTTATCTTCACTACTTGAGCGCCAAGATCACAACGGTTACTCGCATCAAAACCCGTCTTTCCTGGGTGCGATGCTTGAGAAACATCCAAAGATAATCTCTGCTTACTTACCTGCAGATGGTAATAGTACCTTGGTTTATACTGAGCGTGCTTATGCTGATCGCGACAAATTAAATATTTTAGTTGCGGGTAAGAAAGATCTACCACAGTGGCTAACGCTAGATGAAGCCCGTCAACAAGCAAAAGACGGTGTGATGGTTTGGGATTTCGCATCAGATGAAAATCCTGATGTGGTTCTAGTAGGGTGTGGTGACTATGTGACTCAAGAAGCGATGGCAGCACTTGTGCTTATCCGAGAGCTTCTACCACGTGTACGTATCCGCTTTGTCAGTGTTACAGAACTGACAAGCAGCGGCCTAGGCAGTTTAGATTTCCAAAGCAAACCTTGGTTAATGGATGAAGTGTTTACCGCTGATAAAGGTGTTGTCTTCAACTATCACGGTTATCCAAACACGATTAAGAAATTGGTGTTTGATTATAAAGGTTGTAAGCGCTTCAGAATTAAAGGCTATGAAGAAGAAGGTTCGACAACAACGCCATTTGATATGGGTGTACGTAACGGAACATCTCGTTATCACCTCGTTATCGACATGGCCTATAAGCTATTTCAGCAAGGTGTCATCGATGAGACGCAGCACGTTGCTATCACCACCGATATGCTGCAACGCTTAGTCGACCATAGAAATTACATTAAGGCCAACGGTGTTGATCCTGAAAGCATCGAAAACTGGATTTGGACGCGTTAATCATCCAAGTTTCACACAGTGATTTAAATTAAAGGGTGCCTTTGACAAAGGCGCCCTTTTCTTTGCAACCAGAAACTACATAATATTTCACAATTAAAGTGGAAAACACTACACTTGCAACAGATAATAGTGTCAGCTAGCTAAAACATAAAGGATCTCCGTGATAAGTGCTAGCGCTGCTTAGGACGATAATAAGTAGACGGAGGAGTTTTATAAATAAAACATAAGGATTTTGAATGATGAACAATACACTAAAAGCAGTTCTGCTTACTTCGATGTTACCTTTCGCTGCTAGCGCAGCTGACGGCATGAGCCCCTGGTATGTAGGTGGCGGTGTCGGCATCAATAATTACGAACCCAATTGCGATCAAAAAACCATGAAAAGCTGTGGTAAAGATGATCCCTATGCATGGGACGTATTTGCAGGTTACCTATTTAATGACTACTTCGGTGCAGAGCTAGGTTATCGCGACTTAGGCCGTGCAGAATGGGTCGACTACTCAAATAAACTCAATGACGTTGGCGCTAAAGGTATCAACCTTGGCCTAGTGGCATTTTGGCCATTTGCTGGTGATTGGAGCTTATCTGCCGAAGCAGGTGCTTTCAACTACCTTATTTCAAACAACAAAAACTACGGTAGTGAATACTACAGTGATAGTGGTGTCGCGCCGTATGTTGGTGCGGGTATCGGCTACAACATTACTGACAATCTAAAAATTCAAGCTAAGTATCGTCGTTATGAAAATTTAGACGAAGACAAGTGGAAAACACTCGAGATGGAGAGTAACTATTGGGGACTCGAGCTGAGCTATCGCTTTGGTAGTAAAGCTAAGCCTGTTACTCCAGTACTAGACTCTGATAATGACGGTGTCAATGACGATATGGATCAGTGTCCAAACACACCGATTACCTATAAGGTTGACGCAAATGGCTGCCCTATATATCTAGAAGTAGAAACTCAGCTTGATATTGGAGCTAAGTTTGCTAATAACTCAGCTGAAGTAGAAAAGTCTTCATATGGTGCCATGACTGAACTCGTTACCTATATGAAACAGTACCCCAATTCAACGGTGACTATTTCAGGCTATGCCTCTAATGTAGGTAAGGCCGATTACAATATGGATCTTTCAGAGCGACGTGCAATTGGTGTTGCCGAAGTGCTTATTAATGAATACGGTATTGCACCGGGTAGAATATCAACAATAGGTTACGGTATAACAAGGCCGCTAATGGAAGGCAGCTCTGCTGAAGCTAACGCCGCTAACCGTCGTATCGAAGCCCATGTAACAGATACAGAAGTGACTCCTGTGCTTAAATAAAAACACTGCTCGTTAGTAAAAGCTCACGGTTATCACAGCCGTGGGCTTTTTTAATTTTATGCCTTCATAAAAACGCTATACTTCTTGATTAAACTCTTATCAAACATCAATTCGTAGCAAATCTCGTAGTTAGATTACCAAAAAAACACGCTTAAAATGATTTTATGCAACTTTTTTGTAATTTTTTTTCATATACAGTTGGAATGTTGATTAAAATGGCTTTTAATAGCTGCTAGATTAATAAGATTAATTGCCTAATATAGATGCAGTTCCTAGCGTAAGGATGTAATACCCATGGCCAATACATTAGAACAACTTAAACCTTTTACAACCATCGTTGCCGATACCGGTGATATTGAAGCCATAAAACGTTATCAGCCAGAAGATGCAACGACTAACCCTTCTCTAATTTTAAAAGCATCAGAAATTCCTGAGTACAGCACACTCATTGAAAACGCAATCGACTGGGCAAAAAGCCAGAGTGACGATATTGCGCAACAGATAGAAGATGCTGGGGATAAACTTGCGGTTAATATCGGTCTCGAGATCTTAAAAATTGTTCCTGGTCGTATTTCAACAGAAGTTGATGCCCGTCTATCATTTGATAAAGAAGCCTCAATCACCAAAGCGCATAAGCTTATCGACCTTTATCAAGCAGCGGGTATCGACAAGTCTCGTATCCTTATTAAGCTAGCATCAACATGGGAAGGTATTTGCGCCGCCAAGCAACTTGAGCAAGAAGGCATTAACTGTAACCTAACCTTGCTATTTAGCTTTGCTCAAGCACGTGCATGTGCAGAAGCCGGTGCTTACCTTATTTCTCCATTCGTTGGCCGAATCCTAGATTGGTATAAGAAAGATACCGGTCTTGAGTATTCAGCAACTGATGATCCCGGTGTTGTATCAGTCACGAGTATCTACAACTACTATAAGCGTCATGGCTTTAACACCGTCGTTATGGGTGCAAGCTTCAGAAACACGGGTGAAATCATCGAGCTTGCAGGTTGTGACCGATTGACCATTGGTCCTGCGCTATTAGAAGAGCTACAAAATAGCACCACGCCAATCGTGCAAAAGCTACTTCCTGCAACAGAGGTCGTTGCAGCAGAAGCTGAAATGACAGAGGCACAATTCCGTTGGGAGTTTAACGAAGATCCTATGGCAGTTGAAAAACTGGCTGAAGGTATTCGCAACTTCGCTATCGACCAAGGTAAGCTTGAAGTCATGCTTAAAGACAAGCTTTCGTCTTAACCCTATAGGACAAGAAGATGACTGAACTCACTCAACAAGCCACATGGCAAGCATTAGAAAAGCATAGTAAAACGCTTTCACATATGCGCGAGCTATTTAGCAACGAACCTCAACGTTTTAATGACATGTCGACTCAAGCCTGTGGATTGTTTCTAGACTACTCTAAAAACCGCGCCTCAAAAGAGACCATGTCTCTACTATTTAAGCTGGCAAAAGACACTCAGCTTGAATCCAAAATCAAGGCGATGTTTGCGGGTCAAGTAATTAACAACACTGAACAAAGAGCGGTACTACACACAGCTCTTCGTGCACCAGCTGACAAAGTGATAAATGTCGACGGTAATAATATTGTCGCCGAGGTGCAGCAAACATTGGCGAAGATGGGTGAGTTCGTTGAGTCATTAACTTCCGGTCACTGGAAAGGTTACAGCGGAAAAACGATTACCGATGTTGTCAGTATCGGTATTGGTGGCTCTTTCTTAGGGCCTAAAATCGTTTCCCAAGCCTTGCGTCCATATTGGACAGGTGAGCTAAATTGCCACTTTGTTGCTAACGTTGATGGAACTTCAATCACCGAAAAGCTAAAAGGCCTAGATCCGCAAACGACATTGTTTGTGATGTCTTCTAAGTCTTTTGGCACTCAAGAAACACTAACTAATACCCTTACCGCTAAAGAGTGGTTCTTAAGCCAAGGTGCATCACAGTCTGATGTGGCTAAACACTTTGTCGCTGTGAGTTCAAATGTTGCTAAAGCAACCGAATTTGGTATAGATGCTGAAAACATCTTCCCAATGTGGGACTGGGTTGGTGGCCGTTATTCACTGTGGTCAGCTATTGGTTTGCCAATTGCTTTACTTATCGGCATGGATAATTTTCGCGAGTTATTGGCTGGTGCTCACGAGATGGATGAACATTTTGCCAATACGCCATTAGAAGATAACATGCCTGTCATTATGGGCTTGTTCTCACTTTGGTATGGTAACTTTTTTAATGCCCAGTCTCATGTAGTGTTAACTTATGATCATTATCTAAGAGGCTTACCGGCTTACTTCCAACAGCTTGATATGGAAAGTAACGGCAAGTCTGTCACTCTAAATGGTACCGATGTTGATTACAGCACGGGCCCCGTCATTTGGGGCGGTGAAGGCACTAATGGCCAACACGCTTACCACCAGCTATTGCATCAAGGTACAGCACTTATCCCTGCTGACTTCATTATGCCACTTAATAGCCACAACCCTATCGGTGAGCATCATGTGCAACTTGCTTCAAATTGCTTTGGTCAAACTCAAGCATTGATGCAAGGTCGCACCTATGAAGAAGCATTAGCAGAGTTAAGCACAAGCGCTCTTAGCGATGAACAGAAGCAACTTATCGCTAAACATAAGGCAATGCCAGGTAATAAGCCAAGCAACACCCTGTTAATGGATAAGCTAACACCATCAACATTAGGTGCACTAATTGCCCTGTATGAACATAGAACCTTTGTTCAAGGTGCTATCTGGCAGATTAACTCTTTTGATCAATGGGGTGTAGAACTCGGTAAGCAGTTAGGCAACGATGTTCTAGACCGTCTTGTGGCAAGCAAAGATGCAGATGAACTCGACACATCGAGTAATGGCTTAATCAACCTGTTTAGGCAGGGAAAAATCTAAATCCGCGCTATCAATCAAAAAGCCAGTTTCGACTGGCTTTTTTGTTTTTTACAGTAGGGCATTCCAAATCAGTTAATCATAAACTCATATCTAGCTTCTCTTCCCCCATAGTTGAAACATTTAAAATTCATTTCAATTTAACATTTATGAAACATTTTGATTGCATCATGAACGAAAATCATGCTATTAATTTGAAGACAAAATAAACAACAGGAGGTTGCCATGAATCGACTCGATTATGGTAGTGCGCTAGATCTAGATAGTGTAGTTGAGAAACCAAGCCGCTCTAAAAGCTCCAGCAAGAAGCGAAAGTGGCGTGAAATTGAAGCACTAAAGGAAAAGCACCGTTTACTTAAAGAACTACAAGATATGGACAATAGTTTCGACGGTAGACTAGATACACTCCTGATGTAATAGCCACAAAGAGCGCCTAACGCGCTCTTTTTCATTATATCGCTTCTAAATTATTCGTTGTGATGTTCAATTATTCAGCAACACAGCTATTCTGCTGTTGCTAGGTATTGCCTCAACTCTTCAAACAATGCTTTATCATTGTCACTAAACAGGGGGTCATCAATCAATCGAGCATCACACATCGCGGCAACTAGCACCCAGTCATCATCAGTAATCACCTCCTTCCACTTAGGAAACACCGTAGATTCTTCAAACTCCATATGAACTTGCAGCATTCGCACATAGCTTTCAAGATCGGCAACTAACTGCTCTTTCGATACCACTATGTCATTTAAAATGAGATTTAATGTTGTCATCAATGCCGCGGAGGCTACACCCAACTTTGCATGTTCAGAAGTCAGCTTTTCGTTGATATGAGCTTTACCCAGTTTGTGCCAGTAAAATTCTGAAATCACTTCTTCTAAAGGGTGATGACTGTGTTCCGCATAGCTTTGCATATACTCAACGATATCTCGAACAACGTTGTAGTTAATCGCTTCACCTGCAGCTAATTTGGTGTATTTTCCCTTTAACACTTTCAGCAAAACAGCGATATGCTTATGGTCATGCATCAGTCTCTCTAGCATTGTCATCTCCATTTTCATTCGCGCCACTACCCTTTATAATAGTAAATAGTATAAATAACACCCAATGCCGTAAACTACTTATCAGTAGCTTAATGATAGAGATTAAGTTACTTTTGCATAATTAACACTGACTTACAGTCATCGACGGTAATAAAAATAAATATTAACTCCATAAGACAAATCGACATTACTATCTCGTGGCATAATAACCAAAAATAGAAAATAGATAGCAAGGACAGTTCTAGATGCAAAGTTCTCACTATATTGGTGCCCATGTTAGCGCTGCAGGTGGTATCGCAAATGCCCCGCTTAACGCCGCTGCGATTGGTGCTAACGCTTTTGCCTTATTCACTAAAAATCAACGTCGCTGGCAAGCCAATGAGTTACAGCAAACGCAAATAGAGCTATTTAGACGCCATTGTGATGATGCTAAGATCTCTCTAAATGCCATTTTGCCTCACGATAGTTACTTGATTAACTTAGGTCATCCTGATGTTGAGCAGTTAGAAAAGTCGCGCCTTGCTTTCTATGATGAAATGCAGCGATGTGAGCAGATAGGCCTAAGTTTATTGAACTTTCACCCCGGTAGTCACCTAAGAAAAATGCCGATCGATGATTGCCTAGCTAAAATTAGTCAATCGATTAACTTAGCCTTAGAACGCTCATCTGGCGTAACCGCTGTTATTGAAAATACCGCAGGACAAGGCTCAAACCTTGGGCACTCTTTTGAGCAATTAGCGCAGATAATAGAGGGCGTAGAAGATAAATCTCGAGTGGGTGTCTGTATCGATACCTGCCATCTCTTTGCAGCAGGTTACGATATTCGAACAGAGGCAACTTGCCAACAGACCTTTGGGTTATTTGATAAAGTCGTAGGTAATCAATACCTCAAAGCCATGCATTTAAATGACAGTAAAACGCCGCTAAACAGCCGTGTCGACCGCCATGAATCTTTGGGTCTAGGTGAGATAGGTCAAGAGGCTTTTGCCAGTTTGATGAAACTAGAGGTCGTTAAAGGGATCCCACTCATTTTAGAGACTGTACGACCAGAGAACTGGCAACAAGAGATTAATTGGTTACGCTTTCTTGCAAAGTAAAGCACACTGAAAAGTGCTTTAGTTTTATATCAAACACTTATAAATTACTGCAACCACTTTAGTCGGTTCGCCTAAATCTGATTGCAACCATACTATATGAGTGCCTTTAAGCGCTTCACCTTGCTTAATGGCGCTTAGCCTTGCATCAGCGAGCGCATTATCGCCGCGTCCAACCCCAGTAACCATTGCAAAGCTATCACAATGGGTTACTTCAAAGTCATAAGCTTCGTTTATTCTATGGTACAACTCAAACTCTTCACTCGCACAACCACTTAACAGGCTGATGCACAAAACACCCATAACAAAACGAAACACAATATCGACTCCATTTAAAAACTGCGGCGCACGATATAAAAATTCTCCAGTTTAATTAGTGACTCAGATCACACAATATTATGTTTACACATTACACCTGGTTGCACCTGTTAAAAAGTATGACTAACCATCAAGCACATGAGACAGTAACCCAGCCACATCAGAGGGTTTTAACTGAAACCCACAAAGTACCAACAAAAAAAAGGAAGCATTAACAGCTTCCTTTTATAAGTAACGGAACATAGCAAATTAGTCAGCTAGAACCTTGAATAAATGAGCCTTGAGCTGTTCAAAATCTGCCGGTAACTCTGCAGATAAAATAGCTTTAGGTACGACTCGAGCTAAAGGTTCTGGTAAAACTAGATCAGTATTAAGGATCTCCTCGACCACCTCATTAAACTTAGCTGGGTGTGCTGTTGCCAAGAAAATACCCGACTCATCAGTTGACATAGTTTGCTTAAGTGCAAGTGCTGCAATTGCAGCATGAGGCTCTGAAAGGTAACCCGCACTGCTAAGTGCCTTTACCGACGCAACTGTTTGCGCTTCAGACATACCCAAACCGACAATATCCTCTAAAGACCAATCCATTGCTGCGACTATCGCTTCAACACGCGGCCAATTGCTTGGCTCTGCCACATCCATCGCATTAGACATTGTGGCAACAGTGGCAACGGGTAGCCAATCACCACTGCCAAGATAACGTGGTACGGTATCATTACTGTTTGTAGCAGCAATAAAACGCTTAATGGGCAGCCCCATGGCTTTAGCAAATAAACCCGCGGTTAGGTTACCGAAGTTACCACTTGGTACAGCAATCACAGGATCGCTTTCATTGTGTCGTTTAAACTGTGCAACCGCTTCAAAGTAGTAGCAAATTTGAGCGAGTAAGCGACTTATATTGATAGAGTTCGCTGAATTAAGATGCAAACCGTCTCTAATATCGAGATCTTCAAATGATTGCTTAACTAGAGTTTGGCAAGCATCAAAGTCTGACTCCACCGCCACGGTGTGAATATTTTTCCCTAGGGTGGTGAACATTTTTTCTTGTAGTACGCTGATCTTACCTTTTGGATACAGCACAACCACATTGATATTATCTAAGCCGTAAAATGCATCAGCAACCGCTGCGCCAGTATCACCAGAAGTTGCCGTAAGAATATTAATCTTTTCTGATTTTGCCAGCTCATTTAAACACTGGGCCATAAAACGGGCACCAAAATCTTTAAACGCTAACGTTGGGCCATGGAACAGCTCCAAGCTATACAGATTATCGTCAGCTTTTACTAAGGGTAATTCAAAGTTAAAGGCACGCTCTACCAATCTATCGACAATGTCTTGTCCAAGCTCAGATGCTAACCAAGCACCAATGACTTTTTGACTTCTTTCAACAAAAGGCAATGCCAACAAACTATCTACATCTTCTAGCTGCGGGATCTGTTTTGGGAAGAATAATCCTCTGTCTTTTCCTAGACCTAACTTAACCGCTTCAGTAAAACTCACCACTTGAGAAGGGTGCTTTAGGTTATACAGTTCCATGGTGACTTCCTTTAAATTCTAAATATTAGGTTCTGGCATTGCTTACGAAAAATGGCTTAATCCACCCTTCGTGCGCCCTGATTGTCAATTTGGCAAATATGAGAAAAGCCTTTACCCGCTTCGACATAGTTTTTGTCTAACCATTGTTGAGCAGTGTTTGCCACAGCTAAATCATCAGTGATGCTAAATAGGGTTGGTCCGCTGCCTGAGATCCCTGTAGTTAGCATGCCTACCTCGGCTAAAGCCGCTTTAGCCTTTTGATAATGGGGGATTTCCGCCGCTCGATAAGGTTCTGCTAACACATCTTTTAAAACACTAATCGCAAGTTCAGCATCTTGCTTATAGGATGCGTGTACAAATGCGCTTAAGTAACGTCCAAAATCAATTGTGGTTTGTTTATCAAATTCATTTGGCATCAACTGACGCATTCTTGCAGTTGATAACGAAATCCCTGGGTAAGCCACTACCCAGTACCATTGTTTAAACTCTGGGATCGCCTCACAAACAGACTTTGGTGTATCGAGCATCAATTGCATGCCACCTAAGTAACAAGGAGCTACGTTATCGTAATGCACTGAACCACTAATTTTACCTTCGAACTCCCCCATTAAACGCAGCAGTTCTTGTTGGTTAAATGGTTGTTCAAAGAATTCATTTAATGCCATTAACGCGGCGACAACTGAACTGGCACTCGAACCTAAGCCACTACCAACAGGTAAATTCTTTTCTAAGGTTAATTTAAGACCCGCACTTTTATCTAAATGGCTCAAGAAAAATTCAGCACATTGATAAACAATATTTTGTTGCGGATCCTGCGGAAGCTTATCAGCCCAGTGACCCGCTAAAGCCAACGACAAGCCATTATCAGCGGACTCGACTGTGACTTTATCACCAAGCAGGCTAGCATCGATGGGCGCTAACGCCGCGCCAAGTAAGTCAAAACCTACACCGACGTTGCCCATCGATGCTGGTGCATAAATAGTTACACTCATACGCCTACCTCACGAGTCCAGTTTAGTGTACGTAAAATATCAGCAAATGCCCCAGCAGCAGTCACATCTGTACCTGCGCCATAACCTCTAAGGACAAATGGGATCGGCTGATAATAACGACTGTAAAAAGCCAAAGCATTTTCACCACCTTTAACGCTATAAAGCGGATCATTAGCATCAACTTCAACTATTTTAACCTTACAGCCCTCATCATCAATCTGGCCGACATAGCGCAGCACTTTACCTTGTCCTTTAGCCGCTTCAACACGCTCGGCAACTGCAGCGTCGAGTAAAGGTAGATTAGTCATAAAGTCATTTACATCTCCAGATGCATCAAATGAGTCCGGCAATACTGATTCTACATGGATATCATTTAGCTCGAGTTCCATACCGACTTCCCTCGCAAGGATAAGCACCTTACGCGCCACGTCCATACCACTTAAGTCATCTCGAGGATCTGGCTCAGTAAAACACTTCTCTCTTGCGATTGATGTTGCTTGAGAAAGGGTCATCCCCTCATCGAGCATACCGAAAATATATGACAAACTACCTGATAAAATGCCATTGAAACGCAGCAATTTATCACCTGCAAATAGCAGTTTCTTGAGGTTGTCGATAACAGGCAGACCCGCACCAACCGTTGTTTCATATAAAAATTGGCGGCGTTGTTTAAGTGCTGTTTTTCTTAACTCTTGGTAGTAAGCCATATCACGAGTATTTGCCTTTTTATTAGGCGTAACAACGTGCAGTCCTGCATTCATGACATCAAGATATTTATTAGAAACGAGCTCACTAGAGGTGCAGTCCACCAGTACAGGATTTAGCAACTGTTGTTCTTTAGCCCAGCTCAGCATCTCATCAAGATCTACTGGTTGTGCTGAGTCAGCAAGCAAGCCCTGCCAGTTTGCTAAATCAACCCCTTGTGCGTCGAGTAACATTTTCTTCGAATTAACGATACCGCAAACCCGGATAGCAATATGTTGCTCTTTTAGCATGCCGCGTTGCTGCTTTATTTGCTCAAGTAAGCCCGCGCCCACATTACCGCAACCAACAAGGAACACATCAAGATAGTGCTGTACATCGAAGAAGGATTGGTGGCACGCCGCTATGGCATGCTTGGTTTTACGCTGCTCTATCACCGCTGAAATCGAACGCTCTGATGAGCCCTGAGCAATAGCAACGATATTCACTGTCGCCTGAGCAAGCGCTTGGAAGAATTTAGCTGCCACGCCTTTGTGAGTGCGCATACCATCACCAATCAGCGAAACTATTGCTAAATCATGACGCATCTCTATCTGCTCTAGAATATCGTTCTTAAGCTCAAGCTCAAATTCTTGTTCTAAGGCAAACTTGGCTTTAATTGCATCTTCTGTCGCAACGCAAAAACTGATGCTGTATTCCGATGAGCTTTGAGTGATTAAAGACACCGATACGCCAGAGCGAGAAATAGCGCCGAGTGTCCGGCTCGCCATACCCACCATGCCCTTCATACCTGGGCCTGATACATCAAACATGGTTTGATCATCTAGGTTTGATATCGCTTTAACATTTAAGCCCGTTTCATCTGGCTGATCCGATACTAATGTACCAACAGCATCGGGGTTAAACGTATTACGGATATAACAAGGAATATGATACTGAGCGATAGGAGCGACTGTTTTTGGATGCAGTACTTTAGCGCCAAAATATGATACTTCCATCGCTTCTTGGTAGCTAAGCTGCGATAACAGTTTGGCATCTGTGACTACACGCGGGTCGGTATTATAAACGCCATCAACATCGGTCCAAATTTCGCAGCAGCTCGCGTTAAGGCAGGCTGACAATACGGCTGCAGAGTAATCAGAGCCATTGCGCCCCAATGTAACCACTTTGCCTTCACTGTCACCTGCTGTAAACCCTGGCATCACCCATACTTTTGCCGCAGAAAAGTCCAGTGCACTAAAACGACGTTTACTCGCTTCAATATCCACTGCAGACTCTAAGCGAGGACCATAACCAACTAGCAAAGATTCTGGTACTAATAAACCTGCACTGTGGTTAAAAGATTTCATCACCTCAACCATTAACGCCGATGACAGCTTTTCACCACCGACTAAAACTTGTGCTTCAACGCTTTCAGGACACTCTCCCAGTAGGCTCATTCCGTCGAGCTTACTCTGCCAAAACATAAGTTGCTGCTGCAATTTTTCATTAAGCGAATGATTTTGCTCTGCAGTTAAACTAGCAGCCGCTGCGGCATAAAGTGTGTTAAAGACTTTTTCGACCTTGGATAGCACCGCGCAGTAATCACCACCACTCACCGCAACATCCACCATCTCAATTAAGCCATTTGTTACCGTGGCTGGGGCTGACAATACGACAGCTGTCGTTTGTGAGTTAGCAGACTGGTTAATAATCTCTGCAGCGACGTTAAAACGCTGCCAATTAGCCAGCGAGGTTCCACCAAATTTCATTACTTTCATCAAAAACTCCTTGTGCCGCGCCACCTAAGAAACAAAAAAGCCCGCTCCTTTTGGGGGAGCGGGCTTGATATTTTACTTATATCAGGTTGTGCTTAGCCCGCCCCCACGTTGGTAATCGTGGTGGTTGTAATAATGCTGGTAATCATTAAAACCTGGCTAAACATATAAATTCTTTTCTATCCAATTGGATTAATTTGTGTACTAACAGAATTGCCTTTTTTGCTAACTCCTGTCAACCCCCAAAACCAACTTTATTGTTATTATTAAGACTATTAGATAAAACCTAAGTGAAAGCGTCATAAATAACTGTCAATTAGTGTTTACTGATAAAATTACAAGATAATTATTGAGTTACGCTTACGTAAACTGAAGCCATCGGAAACATCTACACTTTTAAAATCATAATGTTAGATATCACAACCAAAGCGAAACACATAAAAACAGCTCAAAACTATGACTAAAATTAAAATCAACTCGAATGCAACATTCTCAATAGTTCTTCCAAAAAAACTCATAAACTTGCAAGCACATACACTATGAATAAATTCGCACTCGTTATGAAAATTGCTTCTATCCCTAATCAAACTTGATTAAGTGAATGATAATTTCGATAGTTAAAGATGTGGCTTGCGTAGCAGAAGTGCATTCAATTTATCGCAAATCAGTTTAAAGCAGGCTAGAATGCGCGCAAATTTCCGATTTGGAGCCAATATGAAAATCACCGAAAAATGTGCTGTTAGCATCAATTACCGATTATCAGATGCAAAAGGTCAGCTTGTAGAAAGTTCTTTTGAAGGCGAGCCTATGGTCTATCTGCATGGTGCAGACAACATGATCCCAGGCTTAGAGGCTGCGCTAGAAGGCAAAGCACAAGGTGATACCCTTGATGTAACTGTTGATGCAGAGCAAGGCTATGGCCCATATCATGATGGGCTTCGTCAAGAAGTGCCTATCTCAGCATTTGGCGATATCGAAGATATCGTTCCTGGTATGCGTTTCATCGCAGAAACTGAAATGGGCCAACGCCCAGTGCAAGTGACCGAAGTTAAAGATGACGTCGTTGTTGTTGACGGGAACCACCCTCTTGCTGGCCAGTCTTTAGTATTCAATGTTGAAGTGCTTGAAGTTCGTGCAGCAACTGAAGAAGAGATTGCCCACGGTCATATCCACGCTCATGGCGGTGGATGTGGTGGTCATGAACATTCTCATGAAGGTGGCTGTTGTGGTGGCGGACACGAGCATGCTCACGAAGGTGGATGCTGTAGTGACGACGAAACTAAAGAAGCGAAAGAAGGCTGTGACGGTAACGGCGGCTGTGGCTGCAGACACTAGTCCTATGCAAGCTCATTCTCGCTAGTTCTTTAGCATGAATTTAAGCCCGTTTCATTGATTGCAATGAAACGGGCTTTTTTTATGCCCTATAATAACGCAGTAAATATTAAGCAACGGACTTGTTAGCTATTCTCATTTGCAAAGGATCTGCAATGCTCTCTAAAACTGTCTACGAAACTCTACCTTTCTGCTATTTAACTGTCGCCAGCGTCAGTTTAATCATGCTCGAACAAACCTATGCTCAGTTTTTTGCAATAATATTATTTCTTCTAGGGAGCCGGGTTTATACATTGCGATCGAGTAATCGCCGAACCGATCCCAAAAAGCGCAGAAAAAAAGGCTTACTTCCTACAACGCTTTATGAGCACACCCCAGCACTTTACCTATTAATAGCGCTACTTCTGTTAAAGCTCGACTCAAAACTTGCACCGATATTGAGTCTTATTTTGATCAGCTATGCACTTTATATAGGCTTAAGACGCAGCATGTATCGCAAACATAGAATAGTTGCTGCACCACTCTTCTAATCAAAAATGCAAATCAACATAGAATCGAACAGGTATTTACAAGATTAACAGTCTAACTTTTTCTCTTTGCTGCTCAGTCATATGCTTAAGGTAGTTTGAGCAACGAGTAATAGTGGCGATACTTATCTGATACTCCTGCGCAATCTGTCGCTGGCTCATCTCGCCGTCTAATAACATCTGAAAAACCTTCAGCCGCCCCGCAACAGCACTGCGCTCCTCTTCGGTCAGTAACAGCTCAAACAATACGATTAAATCATCATGAGCTTGATGTGATAAGACTTTCTCCAAAACGGAATCCCATTCTGCGCGCATTTTATCTCCTATTTACAACCACAATCACGTACTGGTGCAACATTACGATTATTGTATCAAGAATACGCTTTATTCTGCACTTTTTATCAATGATTCACTTTTGCTAAAAGTCATTTAGAACTAATCATTTGTAACTAAGAGTAACTATTGTGAAAAACGATTGCAGTCAGCGGGATAAAACTATATACAGTAAGCGCAAACAGATCACATAACAAAATAAAAACGTGAGAATTAACATGAAAAAAACAGCCAAAATGAGCCTTATCGCACTAGCAGCAACTGCGACCCTAGCCACTAGTGCATTTGCAAATAATTTTAAAGAAACTGATGACGCAATCGATTATCGTCAATCAGCATTTAGCATGATTGCCCATAACTTTGGTGACATGGGTGCAATGCTTAAAGGCAAAAAAGAGTTCAACGCTGAAGTATTTTCTGAGCGAGCAGAAAATGTAGCGGCCTTATCAAAGCTACCACTTGAAGGCTTTGTTGCAGGTTCTGATAAAGGTGACACCGAAGCATTAGCTAAAGTCTGGAGTGATAAAGCTGATTTTGATGCCAAGATGAAAACCTTCCAAGAGAATGCAGCTATCCTTGCTGTAGCAGCAAAAAGCGGTGATAAGAAAGAGATGAAGAAAGCCTTTGGTAACACAGGAAAAAGCTGTAAAGGCTGTCATGACGTTTATAAGAAAGACTAATACTGATTAAACGCCTCTAATCTTAAAATAGATTAACGTTTTCTATAAGCCAGTTGGCAACCCAACTGGCTTTTTGTTTCTAGCGCCTAGAGCATATCAATCACAGGCAACATCAAATAGTTCAGCACCAACACACTAACAACTAGCACTAAAATAACGGCTTTTATCATCGATGCGAATTGTAGCTTGTTAGTCTTAAGATCGTTAATTACCGAATCAGGTAAGGTTTTATAGCCACTAAACATAGGCCCTAGAATTTTATCCCCTTTAATCATATGCACTCCGACTGCCAGTACATGCACTGCCGCTAAGATTAAAATAAGATCGAAGTTCTTTTTATGTAACCAAGTGAGCCAGCTTGCAGTATCAGAGCTAACCAAAGAATAGAGAGGGCCTTCTGTAAAAATGTCATCCGTTGCAAATAAACCGCTAATGAGCTGAACACAAATAAGCGTTATTAAGGTTACCACCATATAACCACCAACTGGATTATGGCCTATTGATGACGAGATCCCTTCACGTCGAGTCTTACCTAGGTAGTTAATAACGGTTTTAGGTGAGTGAACAAAGTGACTAAAGCGTGATGTATCACTACCAATAAGCCCCCAGATAAGCCTTACTGCAATCAAAATCATCAAGCCATAAGCAAGAATTTGATGCCACTCCATCTCACCGGCATCTGCACTCCACCATAATCCACCGAGTAAGCACAACATCCCCCAATGGAAAACGCGCGTCGGCACATCCCACACTTTAATTTTGACCAGATTTTGTTCCATGTTCCGTCACTCTTGAAAAATAATTTATCTGAGGAGGCCATTATAAACGGGGAATTACAGAAGGGCTATCGAGTTATTTACACTGATCTTTTTGCTAGAAACACTAAATAAGAGACAACTTATCCAATCCAATATGACCTGATTTTTTTATGTTTACAAGGAAATTTGGCCAGTTATTGTCTATATTTGTCTAAGTGATCAAATAAAAAGCGAACAGTTTAAAAGACCCCATAAAACGTGATTTAGATCACGACTTTCCTATCTGAGATTGGTAGTCTGAATTCAAGGAAACAACAAAAGGTTCGACATATGATAAAGATTACTAGCAAGCATTTTGAAGTTACTGAATCTATCCGCGAACGTATTGAAGCCAGATTAGATAAGTTAGCCAGGCACGATGTGCAGCTAATTAATCCACACGTAATTATTGAACAGGAGAAGCAAGGGTTTAAAATTGAAGCTTCTGTCGGCATCCCAAGTGCCAAGTTATTTGCCCAGGCGAAACACGACGACCTCTATGCAGCAATTAATGCAATGGGACAAAAGCTGGAGAAACAGCTAAACCGCCTGACTCATAAACCTGAAAGTCAACGTCATGCAACACTTAAAGTAGAAGATGATGCCATTGATGACGACTTTGACGACAACTTAGAGGAGGAATACGCAGCTTGATATCATTGTTAAATTTACACGCAAAGCGTACCTTCGGGTGCGCTTTTTAATGCAAAAAATTCAAATAGGCTAAGTTTTGATTGACACCCAAGCCGCCCCGCTTTAGTTTTAATTCAATGAATAAATTCCATACTGCTTTTTTCATTTTCTTTTTTATGCCCCCCACCTTAGGAGGCGGAATTTCGGTGTAAAAACGAAAGTGAAAATTCCAAAGCCTCCCACATGGGAGGCTTTTTTATATCAGCTAAGATAAGCATGCATTGCCATGCTTATCACTAGGGTATTAATACTAAGCGCAATAAAAGAGTCAGAGGCGAAGATGAGTAAACCACAACCCTTAAATCACACTCGAGAGCAGATCACCTGTCTCGACAATGAATTGCTGGCTCTGCTAGCAAGGCGCAGAGAACTAAGCTTAGATGTAGCACGTAGTAAAGAAGTCGATGTCAGACCCATTCGCGATACTATCCGTGAAAAAGAGCTGTTATCACGTCTTGTAAAACAGGGGCGCGAGCAAGGCTTAGATGCCCATTATGTTATCTCACTCTATCAAAGTATCATCGAAGACTCTGTGCTCAACCAGCAAGCTTATTTACATGGCCGTGCTAATCCAGAGACTCAACAACAGCAATACTGTATCGCTTATCTTGGCGCTAGGGGCTCTTATTCCTATCTAGCTGCTAGTCGTTACTGCGATAGACGTCAGGTAGAGATGCAAGATTTAGGTTGCCAAAGCTTCGATGAGATAGTGCAAGCCGTTGAATCGGGTCACGCTGACTATGGGTTCCTTCCAATAGAGAACACATCGTCAGGCTCTATTAACGAAGTGTATGATGTATTACAGCACACTAGCCTTGCAATTGTTGGAGAAACGACCATTGAGGTCGGGCACTGCTTACTCGCCAATAGTGGCAGTAATATTAGCGATATAAAAACCGTTTATGCGCACCCTCAGCCAATTAGTCAATGCAGTCGCTATTTAAGCCAGCACGGTGAATTCAAACTAGAATACTGTTCAAGTAGTGCTGAGGCGATGGAGAAAGTCTGCAATACAAACGATAACAGTGTCGCTGCTATCGGTAGTGCCGAAGGCGGCGCCTTGTATCAATTAGAGGCGATAGAAACTGATCTCGCAAATCAAAAAATCAATCAAAGCCGTTTTATCGTTGTCGCCAGAAAGGCTGTTGAAGTGCCATCGCAGCTTCCAGCAAAGTGTACACTGATCATGGCAACAGGCCAGAAACCAGGGGCATTAGTCGAAGCCTTACTGGTATTAAAAGCCCGTAATCTTAACATGAGTAAACTTGAGTCCCGCCCGATACCGGGTACGCCTTGGGAAGAGATGTTCTATTTAGATATCGATGCCAATCTATCAAGCGAGCCGATGCAAGCAGCGCTTAAAGAGCTAGAACGTACTACTCGCTTCATTAAAGTACTCGGCTGCTACCCTTGTGAAACAGTTAGACCAACTCAACTGAGTAATAGCCAGTTGATGATTGAGCCTAATACTTCTAAGTCGACCGCTGTTGCGCCAACAACCAGTAATAAACAGCAACGCTTTAGTAAGCAATATAAGAGTGAGGCAACACAAGTCATTTGTGGACAATTGGATCTTGGCAATGGCCATATTGGCGCCCTTGCACAAATTCAGCTTCCTATCGAACTGCTGAAGTTTGAGCAGATGGCAAAGGAGCTTAAAGAGTCAGGGTTTCAAGCGGTGGCGATCCAAGGATTAAACCAGCAAAGCGATGTGATTAACTCTATTGATAAGTTTAAGCATACTCTTGCTCAATTTGGTTTAGTTTGCGTGCTGGTCATCGAACATGAAACCGACTTAACCATGGCGACTCAATTTGCTGATGTTGTCATGTTATCGGGTAATCTAATGTACAACCAAGCTATTTTAACTCAACTTGGCTCTTTACTGGTTCCGGTTATCGTAGAGCGTAATACCATGGCTAGCGTCGATGATCTGCTTAATGCAGCAGAAGTTATCTTAAGCCAAGGTAACCAGCAGCTTATTTTATGTGAGTCAGGCGTCACAACTCTTAATAACTCAGGTAAACCATCACTGGATTTGGCGGCATTGGTTGAGCTGAAAGCCCTGAGCCATTTACCAGTGTTAGTCAATCCAAGCTATGCGATTGAAGTCGAGCAAATGCCAACATTTGTAAAGGCTATAAGGCAGTTAAAAGGCGATGGTATCATGGTGAACTTGAGCGCGATTGAGCAAGCTTCAAAAGCCGACTCAGCAAAGCTGGTTAACGAGTTATTAAGCAATCTATACCACTAGACTGTCGATAGTTTGCTATAGGTAGTTTGATTAGACTGCTTTCTATAGATGCCTTGATACAGGCATCTATATGCTGACAACTGGTATAAACAGCTTGTGAAACATGAACAACAGTAGGTCCACGCCTACCTTGTAAAATTAACGTTTACGCTGGGCAGCTTGCTCAGCGTTACTTTTATCAATCAAGCTCGGAATCGTTGTCCCTTGAACTAAAATAGAAAAAACGACCACTGCGTAAGTCATCACCATTAACAGGTCTCTAAGGTCAATATTACTGCCGCTGATGACAATAATACCGGTAGGTAAACTCATCGCCATCGCTAATGCCAACCCACCACGCAATCCTCCCCAGACCAAGATCTTCTCTGCATATGAGTTGTAGTGCCTGAAGCATCTAAAAACCAAATAAGGCAAGTAAATACTAATAGTGCGCCCTATCAAAACGATTGGGACGGCAAGTAGCATAAACCACCATAGCTCAACATCGAAATGAATCAGTAATAATAGTAGACCTAATAGCAGGAACAGCAACGAATTAAAGAACGACTCAATCAATAACCAAAAACTCTCTAGGTGCCCTTGTTCTTCTTTCTTTAGCAACTTTGGCACACTGATATTTCCGATGATTATTCCTGCTGCAACCATAGCTAATGGCCCTGAAACACCTAGCATATCGGCTCCGATATAACCTGCACTCGGCACCAATAATGTCATCAATAAATACTGAGTCCGCTCTTCGGAGAAATGCAGCATGCCATGTAATATTGCGGCTAATACTGCGCCGTAAAGTAAACCTCCTATCGCTTCTCTAATAAAGAGTTTACTCACATCAATAAATGTTAACGGTTCAGTTGAGAATGCGACTTGTGAAACCGTAATAAAAATCACTAAACCTATACCGTCATTAAAGAGCGACTCCCCCTCAACCTGAGTTGCAATATCCTCGGGGGCGCCAAGCTGTTTAATAATAGCCAACACCGCAATAGGATCTGTTGGCGAAATCAGTGCTCCAAATAGTAAGCAATGACTAAAATTTAAAGGTAAACCGATAAAAGAAGCGAATGAATAGAGCAGGCCAGCGACAAGAAATGTGGATATGAGTGTACCAACAAAAGCCAGTATGAAAATTTCCCACTTTTGTTTTTTTAAAATATGCAGCTTAATCTGCAACGTACCAGCAAAAAGTAAGAAGCCCAACATGCCGTTAAGCAGTAGAGCATTGAAATCGAGCTGCTCCAAATCGGTTACTAAAGTTGAATATATTTTTATACCAAAGATCTTACCCGCGATTAAGATAACTAAGCTTAAACCTAAGGCTAATGCGGTAATTGTTATGGTCTGTTGCCAGCGATGTAATCGTGATGAAATAAGCGAAATAACAAGAGAAAGTGCGGAAAGTAGACACAGGATTTCGTAACTAGTCACAGTGAAGTCTCATTAAAATAAAGAGAGAAGTAACAGAGATTAAATTTTGCGGCCTTCAATTAAGCTTAGCCAGCCTTTAATCACTCTGCCGCTAAACCATATCGCACCGGCCACATATAGCGTGGCGCTCAACCATGACTGAGCACATAAGTACCCTGTTAACATCACTAAAAATAGACCTATGATAGACCAGCGCTGCCAACGTAAATGTATTGCCAATATGCTATTGGCATTTTGCTGAGGTTGATACATGTTTATAAGAAGACTCAGGGCTGTTGGTACTAACATTATCGGGAAGCATGCCATCAACGCATACAAAAAATGCGCAAGATTTTTATCTTCCAGTGCTAGTGATTGAGAATGTAATGTTGATGCCATACGCCACTCCATCGAGAAATGATATCGATTGGTATATAAAGACAGGCGTAATTCCATCACGACCTGTCATTAACCTTACTTTCTCATAGTGAGTTACGCAACTTTCACACCTGATTTATTTCAGATTTTCATTCAATAGACTTAACTCTATAAACACAGAGCTATAAATATAGCGCTATAAACAAGCGAACTTAATTTTTTACATCTACAACTCTAAGGTCACGTTTGACTTTAACTTGGTTGAGCAAGCGAGCACAAAGCCCTGTGCTATCTCATCTGGAGTCAATGCCATTTGGCTTGTAGACTCTGTTTCACCCTCAACAACCTTACACTTACATGCGCCGCAAACACCTGAACGACAGGCAGCAAGAATAGGTAACCCTTCGGCTTCAATGCCGTCCAATACGGTTTGATCTGCTGACAGAGCGCGGATTTTATCGCCAATACTCAACATAAAGCCGCTGGCACCAGAATTAATATCAGAACTAATATCAGTACCTTGCTCTTTCGCTGCACTAAGCTCTGCGCTATCACCTTTAAATGTACCGAAACTCTCTTGGTGAAACTGCTGCATGTCAAAGTCTAACGACTCAAGTAATGCTTTTACTGCTTGCATATAAGGCTCAGGGCCACATACAAAAACCGTTCGAGTTTTAAAGTCTGGTACAAGTCTCACCAAGTTATCTGCATTTAAACGGCCAGCCTGACTGTCTATGTAAGCACTCGCTTGGTCACTAACCTCTTCTAAAACATAGTTAAGCTTAAATTTGGCGCTTCGCTTAGCCATCTGTGCAATGGACGATTCAAAAATAAGGTCACTCATTGATTTGGCGCTATGTAGAAAGTTTACATCTGGCCCCATTTCAGTATCGGTTAACCAGCGAGACATAGAGTACATAGGCGTGATACCACAGCCTGCGCTTAAAAACAGATACTTATCAGCCTGAATATCGACTAAATTAAATGCACCATCGGGACCAAGAGCTCGCACCATATGACCGACTTCAAGGTTATCAGCTAAGTAATTTGAAACCTTGCCACCTTCAATACGCTTAATGGTCAGTACAATAGAATATGGACGAGAAGGTGACGAACTAATGGTATAGCTGCGAGCAATTTTCTCACCATTAATTTCCAGCAATAAAGTAAGAAACTGACCAGGCTTAAAATGAAACTTAACTGGAGTGGCAGCTTGAAATCTAAAGCTGATAACGTCATGAGTCTCATTCCATTTTTCAACACACACAAGTTGATGTTCGCCAGACTGCCATTGCTGAGCCGAAAAAGATTCTAAATTAGAAGTTTGCTTATTGATTGCCATATTCACGCTATACCTACCTATCAAACTAAGTTGTTAACCCTTAAACTAAAAATGGCCACACATTGGTGACCATTTTAAACTTACTTATCACCCGTATCGATGCAGTTACGCCACATTAAGGATGCGATTTAGATCTGCTTCAACGGTTGTGGTGTTACGAAGACCAAACTTCTCTTCAAGCACCTTAGCTAGGTTAGGAGTCAAAAATGCTGGTGCCGTTGGACCTGTCATAATGTCCTTCACACCCAGTGATAGTAGCGTTAGCAATACCACAATCGCTTTTTGTTCAAACCATGAAAGTACTAAGGTAAGTGGCAATTCATTAATATCGCACTCAAAAGCTTCAGACAGTGCTATAGCAAGCTGAATGGCTGAGTAAGCATCATTACACTGACCAATATCTAATAGACGTGGAATTCCATTGATGTCACCGAACTCAAGTTTATTGAACTTATACTTACCACAACCTAGTGTCAAAATAACTGAATCTGCAGGCGCTTGAGTCGCGATATCCGTGAAGTAACCACGCTCTTGCTTATCACCGTCACAACCACCTACTAAGAAGAAATGCTTGATTGCACCGCTCTTAACATTCTCGATTACAGTAGGTGCAGCAGCCATCAACGCATTACGAGCAAAACCTATGGTGATTAGATGGGGGATCTCATCATAGATAAAGCCTTCTAGAGACTCAGCTTTAGCAATCACTTCACTGAAATCGTCACCGGTTAGGTGCGTCACACCAGGCCAACCGACGATGCTACGAGTGAAGATACGATCAGAGTAATCACCCACATTTGGGTCGATAATACAGTTAGATGTCATTACTACTGCACCAGGGAATGTCGCAAATTCTTTTTGCTGATTCTGCCATGCACTGCCGTAGTTGCCCACTAAGTGTGGATACTTTTTAAGTTCAGGGTAAGCCAGTGCAGGTAACATCTCACCGTGGGTGTAAACGTTAATGCCTTTACCTTCTGTTTGCTCAAGGATCAGCTCAAGATCTTTCATGTCATGACCAGACACTAAGATAGCCTTACCTTTTACAGACTTGGTGTTAACCTGCGTTGGCTCTGGGTGACCAAAGGCATGGGTTTCGCCTTCATCGAGCATTGCCATTACGCGGTAATTAAGCTGACCAATCTGCATCGCCGTATTAAATAGCTTATCAGCATCAACTGAATCTTCGCCTAAAAACGCCATGATCTGGTGGAACTCGCCAGCGACTTCATCACTAGTCTGCTCAAGTACGCGAGCATGCTCCATATAAGCTGCTGCACCTTTAAGGCCGTATAGGCACAATAAGCGTAGACCCATAATATCTTCATGGACTTCATCTTTACCACGGTTTGGTACAGCCTGAAGTGCTTGAGATAGCATTTCAGGTTTAGTTGCACCCAGCACAAGCTGCATAGGGGCATTCATTGGCTTAGCTTCGACGTTAAGTTCGCTACATTTAGCTTCATAAGCGGACTTTAAGCGGTTACGGAAGGTTTCAGCCTGAGTGGTATAAGCAATGATACGGTCATCATCAAAGTTGACGTTAGTGAGTGTAGCGAAGAATGCTTTTGGTACGAAAGTATCAACCTCATGGTCAATGATACCGACTTCACGCGCTAACGCTGCGTAAGATGAAACACCTTGAAGAATATAGATGAGAAGATCTTGTAAGTCTGAGGTATCAGAAGACTTACCGCACATACCTTGAGTGTAGCTACAGCCATTACCCGCAGGTGTTCTAATTGTTTGCTCACATTGAATACAAAACACGACACTAACTCCTATATTTTAATCATGCATATTATTTACATGTTTTAAGGTTAGTCTACGCTTCCTGAGAAATAGCTAAAGGATTATTTAAGATAGATGAACAAAAACATGAGAGAGATCACTTTAAGGGGGGGGCAAACAAAATGAATCGTAAAACACCATACGCTGTAGAAACTGTGGCGATATTTAATCATTGGCTTTTAAAAGCAAGAACTTGGAATAATAATGACGATTTACTCAGTGTGTTTTTAGCAACAAAAAAAGGAGCCTAAGCTCCTTATTATCTATACACGTTACGCTCATTAAGCCATTAACCTGTTTTCATATCGTTAACCGATTGCAGCATCGCCCGACTTTCTCTTTGGAATTGCGGCGCAAAATCACCAAACCAACGAGATACCTCTGCAAACTGAGCAACGAATGCATCTCTGTCACCCGACTTAAGAAGTGCAAGTGCCTGTGAGTAATTATCTAAGTAATCACTAATTGCCACCAAACTCTCTTCTTGAGCAAAAATGATATCTGCGTATAACTCAGGACTTTGTGCAAACAAGCGCCCAACCATCGCCAGTTCTAATCGGTATATTGGTGAGCTGAACTGGAGCAATGACTCGATATCTGCTTCCTCTTTGTATAAGTTTAAACCGTATACAAATGTTGAAAAGTGGCGCATCGCCTGCACGAGTTGCATCGCTTTATCATGCTTACTAGGCTCAGCCTCAACAATACGAGCTCCCCAGATTTCAATCTGCTCAATCAACCACTGATAAGCAGCTTGATCGCGGCCATGACACACGACGACGACTTGCTTTGCAAGGCTGCCTACATCTGGACCAAACATGGGATGTAAACCAAGTACTGGCCCTTTGTGCGCCGCAAGCATTGTCTCTACCGGTGCGCCCTTAATTGATGTTAAGTCAGCCAAGATGCAATTTTCAGGCAAATTCGTTAGTTTCTCAGCAATTAATTCACAGGTAATGTTAATTGGCACAGTAACAATAACTAAGCCTGCTCCATCAAAGATAGACTCACTCTTAACCCAATCATCTTTATCGAGACTTCTTACTTGGTAGCCTGAAAGCGTCAGCATTTGTGAGAACAAGCCACCGAGCTTACCTTCTCCACCAACAATTACCACATGACCTAAATCGGTTTTGACTTGCTTAAAGCCTACATCCTTTTCATTAAGATAAGACTCACGCATAAGGCGACGCAAAATATCTTCAATCAGTTGCGGCGCAACATTCATCGCTTTCGCTTCAGCACGCCTTTTAGCTAACATGTTCGCTTCGCGCTGAGGTGCGTAAATAGGCAGTCCAGCGCCGTGTTTTACTGCGCCAACTTGTGCCACAAGATCTAAACGTTTTCTCAATAAATGCAGTAACTGCTGATCGACACCGTCAATCAAACCTCTGAGGTTCTCAAGCTCTGCTGTAGTCTTCTCATTCATCAATCTTTCTTCCATCAGCCATTTGCTACTTTCAGCATATCAAATCGAGTAGGTAATACCGGCGCTAACAGGTTGGAACCTGCACGCAACAAACTTTCAGTGGTCTGCCAATCAATACACGCATCAGTTACCGATACACCGTACGCTAACTCATCCATCGGTAAATCACTACTTTGCTTACCAGCATTGAGGTGGCTTTCTAGCATAACACCGATAATAGATTGATTACCTACAGCAATTTGGTTAAATACATCTTCGCATACCGGTTTTTGCTTATTATGATCTTTTGACGAATTGCCATGGCTACAATCGACAATTAATCGAGCATTAAGCTTAGCCGCATGTAGCTGCTGCTCGCACTCAGCGACACTCGCAGCGCCATAATTTGGTGTCTTACCACCACGCAAAATAACATGCCCATCAGGGTTGCCCGCGGTTTGCAGTAGGGCCACTTGACCTTGTTGGTTAATCCCCATGAATCGGTGACCACTCGCTGCTGACTCTAGCGCATTTATCGCAACGCCAAGTTTTCCGTCAGTGCCATTTTTAAAACCTACTGGCATTGAAAGACCTGAAGCCATTTCACGGTGAGTTTGAGATTCTGTTGTACGTGCGCCAATCGCTGACCAAGTGATAAGTTCTGACATGTATTGCGGACTAATAGGGTCTAGTGCTTCAGTCGCAACGGGCAGTTCAAGCTCCGCCAGCCAGATCATTAGCTCTCTTGCTTGCCTTAGGCCTTTATCAACATCAAATGATTCATTCATATCAGGGTCATTAATCATGCCCTTCCAGCCAACCGTTGTACGTGGCTTTTCAAAGTAAACCCGCATCAATACAAAAAACTGATCGCCGAGCTCATCATGTAGCTTCTTAAGTTTTAAAGCATACTCTTTAGCTGCATCGATATCATGAATTGAGCAAGGACCAGAGATCACAAGTACACGGTTATCACGCTTGTGTACGATATCTGAAACGACTTTACGCGCGTTAAGAACATATTGATATGCATGCTTAGATAAAGGTAGATCGCGTTTTAACTCTTCTGGAGTGACTAGAACTTGCTCAGAGCTAATATGAACATTGTTAATTGTGTCTTGTTGCATGATAACCACCTGCCTTTATCTCTTATCTGCTTTGCGCTAACAGTCTTTAAATCACTGAAGAACGTTTCAACTAATATCTTTTAATTCGGATTTAACGCCTGAATACCAGCATCAGCGTAACGGTACACCATTACACCTTGAGAACACTATGCCTACGTGAGGCTGCGAGATCAAGTATCATTTTCAATAAGTGAGTAATTCTAATGATGTGCCAAACTGAAAACCAACGGTGCTGGAGCGGATATGAAGTTAGCTTTGATAAATTCAGGCAACAAAAAACCGCCATATAGGCGGTTTCTCGTGCGAACACTGCATCTTTTTTATAGCGAGTACTAAATTACTTAGTAGCAAGCTTCTCACGGATACGTGCAGACTTACCTGAACGCTCACGTAGATAGTAAAGCTTAGCACGACGAACACGGCCGCGACGCTTAACTTCGATGCTAGAGATGATTGGGCTGTGAGTCTGGAACGCACGCTCAACACCTTCACCATTAGAGATTTTACGTACTGTGAATGCAGAGTGAACGCCGCGGTTACGCTTAGCGATTACAATACCTTCAAACGCCTGTAGACGCTCTTTTCCGCCTTCTACAACACGTACTTTAACAACTACTGTATCACCGGCACCAAATTGTGGTACGTCGGTTTTCATTTGCTCTTCGTTGAGCATTTTGATGATGTTATTCATTAAATAAACTCCATACTAGTAATAACTGCGCTTCGACTAATCATCTTATTTGATCGTGTCAACAAATTCGGCTAAAAGCTTCTCTTGTTCGCCAGTCAGAGCTAGATTTTCAAGTAATTCTGGTCGTCTTAACAAAGTCCTACCTAGGCTTTGCTGTAGACGCCAGCGTCTAATATGTTCGTGGTTACCACTTAACAATACGGCTGGAACATCCAGGCCATCCAAACTTTCAGGACGCGTATAGTGGGGGCAATCCAGTAATCCATCAGAGAAAGAATCTTGCTCTGCGGAAGCTTGTTTTCCTAGCACGCCAGGAACCAATCTAGATACTGAATCGATCAGAGCCATCGCAGGTAGTTCACCGCCCGAAAGCACGTAATCTCCTATCGACCACTCTTCGTCCACTTCAGTTTGAATAATGCGTTCATCGACACCTTCGTATCGTCCACACACTAAAACCAAACTGGATGACTTTGCTAACTCTTCAACACCTTGCTGTGTCAGCTTTCGGCCTTGAGGAGAAAGATAAATCACCTTTGCCTCTTTTCCAGCTGCAGCTTTTGCTGCATGGATGGCATCACGTAGAGGCTGCACCATCATTAACATTCCAGGGCCACCACCATAAGGGCGGTCATCCACTGTTTTATGTTTATCATGGGTGAAATCGCGAGGATTCCACGTTTGCAACTCTAGCAACCCTCTGCTAACTGCACGACCCGTTACACCAAAGTCTGTTACGGCACGAAACATCTCGGGAAACAGGGTTACTACCCCTAACCACATATGTTGTACCTCGACTTAGAAGTCCGGATCCCAGTCCACTAAAATCTGTTTTGCTGCCAAGTCCACCTTGTGGATGAACTGGTCAGTAACAAAGGGAATCATTCGTTCCGCTTTGCCAAAGCCATCTTTCGCGTTAGCTTTAACTAAAAGTACGTCATTCGATCCTGTTTCCACGATCTCTTGTACTGTACCCATGTTGTAGCCTTTGGTATTAAGCACTTCGCATCCGATAAGATCTCGCCAGTAGAATTCATCTTCTGGTAAGTCTTGCATCTGCTCAGCAGGCACAGCAATCTCACAATTTGTAAGCGCTTGCGCCTCATCCCGTGTTGTTACGCCTTCAAGACAAGCAACAACTGCTTTACCCTGAAAACGCCACTGGGCGACTTTAACCTCGCGCCATTCGCCTTGTTCTTTAATAAGCCAAGGTGAATAGTCAAAAATACCTTCAACAGAGTCGGTATAGGTAGTGATCTTCAACCAACCTTTAATGCCAAAACTGGAACCTAATTTCCCAAGGATGACGGGTTCTTGTTTACTACTCATCAATCTATACCCTAACGCTATTAAGCAGCTGCTTTACGAGCGTCTTTGATCAATTTTGCTACACGATCAGTAGTAGCAGCACCGTTAGCAACCCAATGCTCAACACGGTCAAGATCTAAGCGTAGAGCTTCTTCTTGGCCACGAGCTACTGGGTTAAAAAAGCCAACACGCTCAATGAAACGACCGTCACGGGCGTTACGGCTGTCAGCTACAACGATGTTATAAAATGGACGCTTTTTTGCGCCGCCACGAGCTAAACGAATGGTAACCATGCGTTTTGTATCCTCTAATGATTTGCTTTTTATCAAGCAAAAATAAAAACTGAAACTCCGTGTTCGCGGAGAGCCCCAGATATAAAGCCGGCAGATTTTACCTGACTGACCGACGAATGCAACCGTAATCGACGTTTTTTACGCCTAAAACGATTTAAAGACCAGAGTGGAATTCACCCTGGCCTGTAAATTTAGCTTTGCAGAATTAAAATAAAGCCTAACGACCAGGCATTTTCATGCCTGGAGGCAGCATACCACTCATGCCGCGCATCATCTTTTTCATGCCACCTTTAGCTGACATTTTTTTCATCATTTTCTGCATTTGCGTAAACTGTTTAAGTAAACGGTTCACGTCTTGAATTTGTGTGCCGCTGCCCATCGCGATTCTGCGCTTACGCGAACCTTTGATAATGTCCGGCCGTTGGCGCTCACCTTGTGTCATAGAATTGATAATCGCTTCCATCTGTCCGGTCATTTTGCCATCTTGAACTTGAGCAAGCGCTTCAGGGGGTAATTGGCCCACACCTGGTAGCTTCTCAATCATGTTCATCATGCCGCCCATGTTCTTCATCTGCTGAAGCTGTTCACGAAAATCTTCTAAATCAAAGCTGCCGCCTTTCTTTACTTTAGCAGCCAGCTTCATCGCTTTTTCTTGGTCTACGCCACGCTCAACCTCTTCAATAAGAGAAAGTACGTCGCCCATACCAAGAATACGTGACGCCACGCGATCTGGGTGGAATGCTTCTAATGCGTCGGTCTTTTCGCCAACACCTAAGAATTTAATCGGTTTACCGGTAATGTGACGAATAGATAGCGCAGCACCACCACGTGCATCACCGTCTACTTTTGTCAAAACCACACCCGTTAGCGGCAGTGTTTCATTAAAGGCTTTTGCCGTGACTGCCGCATCTTGACCTGTCATGGCGTCAACCACAAACAATGTCTCAACAGGGTTAATTACCGCATGAAGCTCTTTAATCTCATCCATCATGGCTTCATCGACATGCAGGCGACCTGCGGTATCGACAATAACCACATCAATGAATTTAAGCTTAGCGTGAGCAACCGCCGCTTTAGCAATATCAACAGGCTTTTGACTGACATCTGACGGGAAGAATTCAACGTCTACTTCAGTTGCTAAGGTTTCTAGCTGTTTGATCGCCGCAGGACGGTACACGTCGGCAGATACAACCAAAACAGACTTTTTCTCACGTTCACGTAAGAATTTTGCAAGCTTGGCAACACTGGTGGTTTTACCCGCACCTTGTAGACCCGCCATCATGATGATTGCAGGAGGCTGAGCCGATAGGTCTAAAGCTTCGTTCGCTTCGCCCATCGCATTTTCAAGTTCGCTTTGAACGATCTTAATAAAGGCTTGGCCTGGACTTAGACTCTTTGAAACCTCTTGTCCAACAGCGCGTTCTTTAACGCTATTTACGAATTCACGCACCACAGGCAAGGCAACATCGGCCTCAAGAAGAGCCATGCGGACTTCGCGTAAGGTTTCCTTAACGTTTTCTTCCGTTAAGCGACCACGGCCACTGATATTTTTCAGAGTCCGTGACAATCTGTCAGTTAAGTTCTCAAACATTATCCAGTTCTTTACCGTTTAAAATTTATATTGATGGGGCTGTATTATAGCGATGCCCAGATATTATGCTACAGAATGACGCAAGTTACTTTTATAAGTCAGGGTCACAATCGAAAATAATTTCCAAAAATTGACGATAAGGCAAGGAATCGGCCCATTTTTGCAATCAAGGTCACTGCCCAAATGACCTTTGCTCATGCTATTCTATCCGATAACGTTACGTGCGAAATCAGTGATTAAAATCAGAATGACTTTAACTCACAGACTGGGCACGATACTTTCGCTCATTCAGTGATTTAACTCCTGTATGAATCACGTTAGTATGCAGCTCGTTTGGTCAGCTTTATTTAAGCGTTAAAAGCATGCTTCAAAGCATCGGTCACATAAAACAATAGGTTAATACTCAATGGTCATTTTTTCAGCTTCAGCCATGTTTTTCTATAGTATTGCTTTGGTTCTCGTCGCAAGTCGCCTGTTTCATGTAGACGGACCAAACAGAAAACTCATCGCAGCCTTTGCCGCTGTCGGTGTGGTACTGCATGCTGCCGCTTTGTCACAGGCTATCCAAACAGGCGATGGACAAAACTTCAGCTTAACCAATGTCATTTCTATGGTTAACTGGATCATTACCTTCAGCTTTACCATCTTATTATTTAGGCTCAAGGTCATTGTTGTCTTACCGGTAGTCTACGCTTGTTCGGTAATATCAGTTGCGCTGCTTTGGTTAGTGCCACCTGAATACATCATTCATTTTGAAGTTCACCCAGATGTATTAGTCCATGTCGTTTTATCACTGATGGCCTACAGTGCACTGATGATTGCAGCACTGTATGCAATTCAACTGGCTATTATCCAAAACCGGCTTAAGAACAAGAAAATTGTCATCACCTCAGCTATGCCGCCACTCATGACGGTTGAAAAGCAGCTGTACCATTTAGTGATTGTCGGTGTGATTTTATTAAGTTTATCACTTGCCACCGGTTTTATTTTCCTCGATGACATGTTTGAAGAAGGTAAGGGCCACAAAGCTGTGCTATCGATTATGGCTTGGTGTGTTTATATCGCCATGTTAGCTCAGCAATATTGGGTAGGCTGCCGCATTAGAACAGCCGTTGCTTACACATTAACGGGTGGAGTATTGCTGTCACTGGCCTACTTTGGTGCCCGAGTTGTAAAAGAGTTAATCCTCCGCTAAGCCAAGATGTTGTCAGTTGCCCGTCTTCAAAAGGCGGGTCAAACTTGACACACCTTCGAAAGTTCTGTAATTACTAATTTCATAGCGTTTTATTCAACATTATTTATTCGCCCTCTATCTTTAAAACAACAGCGGAGTTCCAAGGTTTGGACGATATATCCACTGGCGTACTGTTATCTATTTTGTTCGTCTTGATTGTACTTTCTGCCTACTTCTCTGGTTCAGAAACCGCCATGATGTCGCTCAACCGCTACCGTTTACGCCACTTGGCTAACAGTGGGCATAAGGGTGCCATTCGCGCCATAAAGATGCTTGAACGCCCAGACAGGCTAATAGGCCTAATTCTTATCGGCAATAACTTAGTTAATATTTTAGCCTCAGCTATCGCAACCATTATTGGTATGCGCTTATTTGGTGACGTGGGGGTCGCCATCGCCACAGGTGTATTAACGCTCGTCGTACTGGTATTTGCCGAAGTCACTCCTAAAACCGTTGCCGCATTGCACCCCGAACGTATCGCCTTCCCCTCTAGTGTTATTTTGCGAGTGCTGTTAGTCGTACTCTCTCCTTTCGTTAAAATCGTCAATTTCATTACCTCTGGCTTTTTACATCTATTGGGCATTCATTCAGTCAAAACTGACGACGCCCTAAGCCAAGAGGAGCTACGTACCGTCGTAAATGAAGCTGGCGCCTTAATCCCACGGCGCCACCAAGAGATGCTGTTGTCGATAATGGATCTTGAAAACGTCACCGTTGATGACGTCATGGTCCCCCGTTCTGATCTTTATGCCATCAATATTAACGATGACTTTAAGAGCATAAACAAGCAGGTGATCCAAAGCCCGCATACAAGAGTTTTGCTCTACCGTGATACCATTGATGATGCTGTTGGCTTTGTTCACCTACGCGACGCTCTGCGCCTACAGTCTAAAGGGCAGTTTAGTAAGTCATCCTTACTACGCGCAGTAAAAGAGCTGTACTTTATTCCTGAAGCCACACCACTTAACGTACAGCTCTCTAACTTTCAGCGAAATAAAGAGCGTATTGGTTTGGTCGTCGATGAGTATGGTGATATTCAAGGCTTAGTCACATTGGAAGATATTTTAGAAGAAATCGTCGGTGATTTTACCACTTCAATGGTGACCACACCGAGTGAAGATATCAACCAACAACAAGATGGTAGCTATCTGGTTGAGGCTAGCATAAACATCCGAGACTTAAATAAAGAGATGACTTGGCACTTTCCGATTGATGGACCTAAGACTATTAACGGCTTAGTACTTGAATACTTAGAGGAGATCCCCGAGCCAAATACCTCAATGCGCCTATACGGGTATCCTCTCGAGGTGATTGATGTTGCTGGCAACATGATTAAAACGGTAAGAATCATGCCGCAGCACTATAAAGCCCCTAAAAAAGCCGAACCATAATCTCGCAAAACTAATTTAGAATTAAAGTAAACTTAGACTAAGCAAACAAGGGCGCAAATAGCGCCTTTGTTATATCAACGTTCTATTCTATTAAGCCACTTTTTTTGCAGCTTCTATCGCTCTGCGTTTATCTCTAGCCATTGGCGTGATGTCGGCTAGCAACTGTTTTTCCATACCCAGCATAAAATAAATCTCTGCCATTAAGAAAAAAGGTCCAATGAGCAATTGATTAAGATCATCTACAAATGCAGGTTTGGCTTTTTCATAGTGGTGGCCAATAAACTGAATGACCCAGCCAACAAAAAATACAGCAACAGCAATCCAAAATGCATCAGGCATTTGCGCCACCAGACTTGAAGTGTAAAGCACTGGAATAATAAACAGGGCTAAGCCAATCGCTAATCTAAAGTGCAAGAACACGTAATAGATGAGTACCCCAACAGCAAAAATAGTCGCAACATTAAAGCTGATCACCGGGTCATTAAACATCACAAAGTTTAGCGGGATCAAATTGAGTAATAAAAACAACGACCAGATAATCAGTGGGATCCCAATAAAGTGGGTCTTAATGTTTTTCGGGTTTAAATGCACACTCTTATAGGTCGATAACTGCTCTTCGGCGGATTTCATCTGCTCTTCTCCATATAGGCTTGCCTGTATAGAAACCTAGCTGAACCTTAGTTTCTACCGTGACGATTGTATTGGGCACAACTTGTTACGAGTCTCGCAAATATCACGATAGCCCTCTTCTCAGACTCAGTCCCGTTAACTGCCACCAAATTTAACTTAATATTAACCTAATGGATCTTGTCACATTTTAATAGCGTAAAAGTTCAAAAGAGCTTTTTATGGTTACATGACTCTCCAATAAAGCAGCTTATGCTGAATAGGCACCTTCTCAACTGTCGCGGTACCCAGCTTGCGACTAGTCAGCCGTAGAGTAAGTCACCCACTTAGCAGTCTCCTCATCATAGTAGCTTTTTTGTGTTACCTTGCCTTTACCATCGAGCTTTTCAATAAACACTACCAGGCCATTCTCATCATAGGTTTTAATCTGTTTATCAATCACCACACCATTAACATAGGTGCTCATATTTTGTAGCTGACCATTACAGTGATAATTAGCAAACTCGCCATCTTCTACGCCCATATTGTAATGCTCGCGAGAATCAACCCGACCATTTTCACCACAAAAAGTTAATTGCACTCCATGGCGAGTCTTTAGCGGTTTATAGCCATAATGCTGCTCTGAGCGCCGCTTACCATCTGAACCGTAGGTTTCAAATATGCCGGTATTGTTTGCCCTGTCGAAGTTAAATTTAGTTTTTAAGCGACCATTTCGATAGTAGGTTTTCTCATTAAGTTTTTTATAATCGGCATAAATGAATTCACTATTACTCTCAAGCTCGCCGCTTGCATAATAGTCCTTGTGACGCTGGCGCTTTTCACCATCAACAAAATAATACAGGCGCCATTCTCGGCCCTTCTCATAACGGATGCTCTCGACCTCTTTATCGCCTTCAAATCGCTTATAGCTGAGGATTACGCCCTGCTCATTATAAAGCCAGTGCTCCGTTTTTACGCCTGCTTGGTAAAACCTCACCCATTGCGGCTTTCCTGTAGTCGAAAAGTGGTAACTAATCTGTTTTCCATCTAACTTACCTGCCTTATACCAAGCGGTTTCATTGAGTTGGTTGTTTAACGTCGAGAAGCTATAGCCGTGCTCGAGTCCATCTTGATACTGAGTCACTCTATAAAACGCCTTGCCATAAGCATAATTAGTTGCAATGCCAGTAAACAGCTTGCCTCGATAAGACTCAGGGCAATCACTTTGATATTGCGCGCTGCATCGAGGCTGCTCTAAATCGTCCTCACTAACCGGAAGCTGTATATCATTGCCGCATGCCGATAGTAACCACACACTTATCAGCAGCATTAATAGGGACGTTATTCGCTTTAATCTTTGGGTATACAGCATAATCATTACTCAATGTGGTTAGAGGTATTTGGCTGGCAAGCCTAATACATAAAATAAAACACGTAGATAAAACATCAACTTAAACAGCTGCACAATACACAGAGTTAACTGGGTTCTCAAACTGCCTTGGCAATTACGCTGACTTTATTGGCCGTTTCGCAACTCAAATCACTATATTCTGTCAAAGTTAGCCAAAACACCCATCCTCTGGCTGCTCCAAGGCAATGATTAACGCTAGTTAATTTCACTTCCACAATTAAAAGCGTATAGTTTTTAAGTACTCCAATCAGTTCCGCTACACTCTTTATTATGGAACTATCTTATTTTAGAACCATCACAGCAAACCATATCTGATGAGGAAAACTCAATGACACAGCTCTGTTCACTCGCACAATCAGGCGTTTTATCTAATCCAACATCTCATGTGGAATACCTCACTTTCTGCCTAAAAGATCACTCAGACCTTGCAAAGCAAATAGGCGATGGTATCGCTGCGATAAATGGCATTGAGAAGTCGATTAATCAAAAAGACTTAACCGCAGGATTAAACATATCCATTGGTTTTTCCGCAAATGCTTGGCCACAGCTATTTCCAGATCAACCTATGCCAGCAGAGCTACATCAGTTTCCAGCCATGAGTAACGGCGAACGTCAGTTCCCCTCCACCTCTGGTGATATATTTGTGATGATTAAATCTGAGCGTATCGATCTTAATTTTCAGGCCGCTAAATACATTCGTAACAGCTTTGACGCTATTGCCAGTCTGACAGAAGATATCCAAGGCTATAAGTACCTAGATAACCGCGACATGATTGATTTTGTCGACGGTACAGAAAATCCAAATGGTGATGAACGCGTAGAAGCGGTGTTAGTCGCTGATGATATTACCCTGCACCAAGGGGGCAGTTATCTGCATGTGCAGCGCTATATCGACCGCCAAGCTGATTGGGATAAGCAGACGACTGAATATCAAGAGCAAGTAGTCGGCCGAACTAAGATGGATAACGTTGAGCTCAGTGATGAAGCAAAACCTGCTTGGGCGCATAATGCTAAGAGTAAAGTTGAGATTGATGGTGAAGAAATTAAAATGCTTAGACAAAACCGTCCATACGGCAATGCGATGGAGCACGGTACTATGTTTGTTGGCTTTGCCGCCACACCGTCTATTATTGAAACCTCTTTAAGTCAAATGATCCACGCCGACGAAAACGGCCATTATGATCGCCTACTCGACTTTGTTGAAGCCAAAACAGGTTGTTTGTTCTTTATGCCATCGCAAACTTTTTTAGATCAATTTGACGACGAGTAAATAATTGATCCATACATACAAGTACAAAGCTAACAACTCGCTCTCTCCGCACTTGTGAAACATTAGCAATAAAGGGTAGAGCGTGTTTAATTTTGGTTTTGGTTTGGGCTGTGCTTGAAGGCAAATAAGCAAAGTATTAATATTCGCGCCGATACGATAAAAACCAACCATAAGCTGACCAGTAGATGCCTCACCCAGTCCCTTATCTCACAATCGTGCCTGTCAATGACAATAACTTAGGCGAACTGCTTGAACTGCAATTAAAGGCTGAACAACGTGGCTTTATTGAGTCTATTGCAGAATGTTTACAAGAGGCTAAAGAAGACACTCGCTATACTCCTGTCGCGCTGTGTTGCGATCAACAAGTGGCAGGATTTGCTATGTATGGCTTGTTTAATGAATGCCAAATGCAACGGGTCTGGTTTGACCGATTTCTTATCGCTCAAGACTTTCAAGGCCGGGGTTTAGGGAAAGCCTTTGCAGACTTGCTATTAGCGTTTCTATTTTGCCACTTTCAATGTCAGCAGGTTTACTTAAGTGTTTATCCGAATAACCGTGCAGCTATCGCCTTATATCATAAGCTAGGTTTTGAGTTTACAGGTGAGCAAGACATAAATGGTGAGCATGTAATGAGTCTACACTCATTACAGATGCAGCATCAAGACTCTAAGATCACCGTCGCTGTTGCGTAGTGTTTTTCATCCGCTATAGAGATGTGTGCATATCGGCCACCGAGTAACGCCAACCTTTCAGCTGCACCGTCAGTAAAACTAATCAACGGGGCACCATTGTCGTTGTTACTAATTTCAATATGCTGAAAAGATACGCCACGGCCAATACCCGTCCCCAATGCCTTAGCTGCCGCTTCTTTAGCGGCAAAACGCTTGGCGAGGTAACGCCCAGGCTTGGCTGAATGAATAAAGATCGCAAATTCGGTTTCAGTGAGCACCCGCTTGGCCAGGCGGCAAGTTAATAACGCGGCATCACCAGCAGCAGGAATGCGCGACTCAATCCGAGCTATTTCAACAATGTCAGTGCCTAAACCTACAATCATAATGACTCTCTATCTAATACCGCTTAAACCTAGCCCCAATTAAGGGGTAAATAAAAGCCGAGAGCGGATGCCTCGGCTTAATAGTCACTACGCTAACCACTGCTTATTCGCCGCGGCGACCTTCAAGCATTAACTGCTTCATATCGCGTACCGCAGTCGCTAAACCATCGATAGCAGCGCGAGCTATAATTGCATGACCAATATTAAGCTCGTACAGCTCTGGAATCGCCGCAATCGCTTTTACATTATGATAGTGTAATCCATGTCCAGCGTTAACCACTAAGCCCAGACCATGAGCGTAAGTTGCCATCTCAGAGATCCGCTGTAACTCAGCCGCTTGTTCAGCATCGGTTTCTGCATCTGCGTAACAACCGGTATGGATTTCAATCACAGGTGCACCAACGGCAACCGCTGCATCGATTTGCGTTTTTTCGGCATCAATAAATAACGAAACCTTGATCCCCTCTTGAGACAACCGCGCTACTGCAGAGGCAATTTTATCTTGCTGGCCCGCAACATCAAGACCACCTTCAGTGGTTAACTCTTCACGTTTTTCAGGTACTAAACACACATAAGCAGGCTTAATATCACAAGCGATATTAAGCATCTCTTCAGTGACTGCCATTTCGAAGTTCATGCGGGTTTTTAGCGTTTTAGCTAAGGTGTAGACGTCTCTATCTATAATATGACGACGGTCTTCACGCAAGTGAATGGTGATACCTTCTGCACCGGCATGCTCAGCAACCGCCGCAGCATGAACTGGATCGGGGTAATTGGTACCGCGTGCCTGACGTAAAGTCGCAATATGATCGATGTTAACGCCCAATAAGATCCGGCCCATGACAATTCCTTAAAAAATAAGCTGACTTAAAAGAGCGTATTGTACTGATTGGGTGGCATTTTAGCCAGTACATGCATAAGAAGGCTATTGAATTTATCTTACTTTGCTTCGCGATACTAAGTCTTAACCTGCTTGATAAATAAGCTTCTCGAATGCAGTGGTTTATCGCCAAGTATTGGTGCTAGCAACTGGCGCATCAATTTTTTTGCCTCGCCATAGTGCTCTATCGCTAATGTCTGCTGATTTAACGCAACTAACATCTCACCGGTAAAAAACTTATGCTGATTAAACTCAGTGGCAATCACAGGTGTAAAACCATGCGCTTGCTCTAATCGATAAAAGCCACTAGCTGTGATTGGCGCATCACTAGGGTCAAACTCCAATGATGGCATCGTTCCAAGCTCTTTTAACAGTGCATGCTCAAAGTACCTAAGTTGACTTTGTTCAAATCTCGTCGCCATGCCGATTAAGGTGCGATGATAATCAAAAAACAAGTTTTCAGCGTTATGCTGCCCGCTTAAACAGCGGATCAATAATTCATTAAGATAAAGGCCCGAATATAAACAATCGCCGGTCAACGGCACCGCGGGACTTGCTGCTTCAACTTGCTTAAGATTTTTAAGTTCGGACTTACCTTGCAGCTGGAAAATAATCGGCTGAAATGGCTGTATAATGCTACGAATAGAGTTTTTAGCGCCGCCAAGGCGTGCGACGGCATCGACTCGACCTTTACCATCAACCAATAAGTTAACGATGACACTACCGTCTCGAAAGTGCCGACTATGAAGAACGTAACCACGTTCCATAATTATCTCATTCCAAAAAGTAAATAAACCATGACGGTTAATAACATCATAAAGCTTAACTAGAAACCTGCGCCACTAAAACAAGTAGAGCAAAATATAAAAATGCCCCTTCTTATTGCTAAAAAGAGGCATCTAAATTTGACGATATAAATACTGACGACTAGTCGTCGCCGTAACCTAAGCTGCGCAGTGCGCGCTCGTCATCAGCCCAACCAGATTTAACTTTAACCCACATTTCTAAGAAAACCTTGTTATCAAACAACGTCTCCATATCGACGCGAGCTGCTGAACTGATCTTCTTGATGCGCTCACCTTTGTTACCAATGACCATGCGCTTTTGCGTTTCACGCTCAACAAGTACCAAGGCATTAATCTGATAAACACCATTCTCCATCATCTTAAACTGTTCAATCTCTACCGTACAATCGTATGGCAGCTCGTCACCTAAAAAGCGCATTAGCTTTTCACGGACGATTTCTGATGCCATAAATTTTTGCGAACGGTCAGTCACATAGTCTTCAGGGAAGTAATGTGGAGACTCTGGCAGTGATGCCACAGACATATCAAGAATACGTTGTACGTTAGTACCTTGAGTCGCGGAAATCGGTAGGATTTCATCGAAAGGAAACTTCTTAGACAACTCTTCAAGATGCGGGAATAGCGCTTCCTTGTCTTTAATATTATCGACTTTGTTGATTGCTAGAATCGTCTTACGACCATCGTCACGGCTTTGCAGTTTTCGCAATACCAATTCATCATCTGGCGTCCAGTTCATGCCGTCAACCACAAATACCACCAACGCCACATCAGCGAGTGAACTTGCCGCTGCGCGGTTCATTAGGCGGTTAATCGCACGCTTCTCTTCCATATGAAGACCTGGCGTATCGATAAACACCACCTGACGTGGACCATCGGTATGAATACCCATGATGCGGTGACGAGTGGTTTGTGGCTTCTTAGACGTAATACTGATCTTTTGGCCTAAAAGCTTGTTCAAAAGTGTAGATTTACCCACGTTTGGACGACCAACGATAGCGACCATGCCACAATAGGTCACTGCGTATTTAACCGCGGATGACGGATTGTTCATATTAGCCAGTAGTTCGTCTAAGCTTGGCTCGTTGCTTTCAGGTAAATCTTTTTTATCACTCATTTCTTCATTAACTCCAACACTTGAGCAGCAGCACTTTGTTCGGCTTTTCTGCGTGAACTGGCTACTCCAACAGCGGCTTGGCTCAAGTCTTCAACAATACATTCAACGGTGAAAGTCTGCTCATGAGCATCACCTTCAGTATGGACCACGTTATAAATTGGCAGTGGTTTTCTAAACTTCTGCAAATGTTCTTGCAGCAAAGTTTTTGGGTCTTTTTGGTTTATAGGTTCAATGACCTGTAAACGCGATTCATACCACTTCAGCACTAATGAGCGACACTTCTCGATTTCTGAATCAAGGTAAATCGCACCAATAATGGCCTCTACGGCATCGGCAAGAATCGACTCTCGTCTAAATCCGCCACTTTTTAGCTCACCAGGTCCAAGCTTGAGATAATCACCAAGCTTAAACTCAATCGCTATTTCTGCCAGCATCTTACCGCACACCAATGTGGCACGCATACGGCTTAAGTCGCCCTCTGTTGCAGTAGGAAACTTATGATATAGCGCATCAGAAATCACGATTGAAAGAATCGAGTCCCCAAGGAACTCTAATCTCTCGTTATGCTTATTAGACGCGCTACGATGTGTTAACGCTTGGTCTAACAATGCTTTTTCGTTGAACTCGTACCCAAGAGTACGACACAAACGTGGAATATTTTTAATCGGTTCCATATTACTCAATTCCGCCTACACGGTTAAAGCGAACCCCTGTTGGGATCCAAGTCGGCAAAAAGTCCGCTGGCATTCTGTCAAATTCAAAGCTGATCCAGATAGCCACCGCCTTACCGACTAAGTTCTGTTCAGGAACAAAGCCCCAAAAACGGCTGTCGGTACTGTTATCACGGTTATCACCCATGGCAAAATATTGCCCTTCAGGCACAATAAATTCGGTTAACGGTACATCTTGCTGACGGAAATAATGGTTAATTCGGTCAGGAATCGACGGATTAACTAAAATGTCATGACTAATATCGCCTAACTGCTCTTTATAGCGAATTAACGGTGTACCATTTTCAGAAAACTCACCACGATTAACCAAGGCTCTATCAACCATTTTAAGCTCAGGACAAGGACTTTGTCCCTCTGCACAAGCAGGTTGGATATAAAGCTCTTTATTTCGATAAATGATACGGTCGCCCGGCAAGCCAATAATTCGCTTAATGTAGTCAACCTGTGGGTTGAGTGGGTATTTAAATACCGCGACATCGCCGCGCTCAGGCTTACCTGTTTCTTTTAATGTTGAGCGCCAAACGGGATCTTTAATCCCGTAACTAAACTTCTCCACCAAAATGAAGTCTCCAACCAGTAACGTTGGCTTCATAGAGCCCGATGGAATTTGAAATGGCTCGTAAATAAAAGAACGTAAAATCAATACAAACGCGATAACAGGGAAAATAGACTTCGATGTTTCAACTAACATCGACTCACGCATAATCTTTTCAACGCTTTCTTCACTCAAATCTGCCTGTGCAGCTTGAGCCATTGCCAACTTCTCACGGCGCTTAGGCGCAAAAAACAGAGCATCAGCCATCCACACTAAGCCACTGCTTAATGTAACCAACACCAAAATAAGAGAAAAATAGGCTGCCATTATTAATTAACTCCTGCCAAACATAGTCAGTTTTATGGCGAAAGTGCCATTGTCATTAAGGTTATACGCCAGTAATGAAAGCGCCGCAAATTGCGGCGCTCAGTCTAGCGATATATAAACAATTTTTAACGAATTTGTTTAATCGTTAAGCTTCAGTACCGCTAAGAATGCCTCTTGTGGCACTTCAACGTTACCAACCTGCTTCATACGCTTTTTACCTTCTTTCTGCTTATTCAGTAGCTTTTTCTTACGAGATACGTCACCACCGTAACATTTAGCCGTTACGTCTTTACGCATCGCTTTAATCGACGAGCGAGCAATAACCTGACTACCAACCGCCGCTTGCACCGCAATATCAAACATCTGACGTGGAATAAGTTCTTTCATCTTATTCACTAGTGCTAGACCTTTAGAGCGGATCAATCCTTTATGGATAATCATCGCTAAGGCATCAACTCTGTCGCCGTTAATCAAGATATCTAAGCGCACCATGTCGGCAGGCTCAAAGCGGATAAAGTTGTACTCAAGAGAAGCATAACCGCGACTGGTTGATTTTAAACGGTCGAAGAAGTCCATCACCACTTCTGCCATCGGCAATTCGTAAGTCAACGCCACTTGGTTACCATGGTAAACAAGATTAGTTTGTACGCCACGCTTTTCAATACATAAGGTAATCACGTTACCTAAGTATTCTTTTGGTACCAAAATATTGGTCTCAACAATTGGCTCACGCATTTCAGCGATATTGTTAATCGCTGGCAGATCCGATGGGTTGTCTACATAAATGGTATCGCCACTGGTAGTGACAATTTCATACACTACTGTTGGCGCAGTCGTAATCAGCTCAAGGTTGTACTCACGCTCCAAACGTTCTTGAATAATCTCCATATGGAGCAGACCCAAGAAACCAATACGGAAACCAAAACCAAGCGCTGAGGAGGTTTCAGGCTCAAAAAACAATGAAGCATCGTTCAAGCTTAGCTTGTTTAGTGCGTCACGGAAGTTTTCGTAATCGTCGGTAGAGATTGGAAATAAACCCGCATAAACTTGCGGTTTAACCTTTTTAAAACCTGCAAGAGGTTTATCTGCACCGTGCTTAGCGTGAGTCAAGGTATCACCTACTGGTGCACCGTGGATCTCTTTAATACCTGCAATAACAAAACCAACTTCACCCGTTTTTAGCTCGGTAGTATCGGTTTGCTTAGGCGTAAAAATACCAACACGATCAGCATTATAGTTTTGTCCTGTAGACATCACTTTAAACTTGTCGCCTTTTTTTAGCACGCCGTTTTTGACACGTACTAGCGACACGACGCCTAAGTAGCTATCAAACCAAGAATCGATAATCAAAGCCTGTAGCGGCCCTTCTTTATCACCTTCTGGTGGTGGAATTTGCGCCACAATGACTTCAAGTACATCTTTAATGCCAATACCGGTTTTAGCAGAACAACGCACGGCGTCTGTCGCTTCGATACCCACGATGTCTTCAATTTCTTCTGCTACACGATCTGGATCAGCCTGCGGCAGATCGATCTTGTTCAGAACAGGCACTACGTCCATGTCCATTTCAAGAGCGGTATAACAGTTTGCTAGGGTTTGTGCTTCAACACCTTGACCCGCGTCAACCACCAACAATGCCCCTTCACATGCAGCAAGTGAGCGCGATACTTCATAAGAGAAGTCAACGTGACCAGGAGTATCAATGAAGTTTAACTGGTAAGTTTCACCATCATTGGCCACATAATCCAAGGTAACGCTTTGCGCTTTAATCGTAATACCGCGCTCACGCTCAATATCCATTGAGTCAAGAACTTGCGCAGCCATTTCACGATCGGTTAAGCCACCGCATTCTTGAATAAGGCGATCTGAGAGTGTTGATTTGCCGTGGTCAATATGGGCAATAATTGAAAAGTTTCTAATATGCTTCATTATGCTGGGATGACTTAACTCGAAGTTGATAAAAATTTTAAAGTGCAGAATTGTACCCGATCGCAGCTTTAATACCAATTTATATAGTGTGATTGCTGTGGAAAAGATAACGGCGACACCAATACGACCGTTTTTAACCTATTTCAATTGGCTTCCCCAGAGACTTAATTATCACAGGTTGTGCTTGTGCTTCTAACTTCTTAGCCGCCTTTTTGCCGATAGCCCAAAAAGTGATTCCACCAAGTAATGCAGCTAAAATCGAGAGTAAATCAGGGTGGGTATCGGTTAACACGGCTAATTGACTACCAGCCAATGCGCCTATGAAAAAACCTATTAATGGCAGCATATAGACTAAGGCTGCCGCCTTTAAGATCACGCTTTCCGGTAAGCCTAGCTTTAAGCGCTCACCTTTAACAAATGACAGTTCGCTTTGGATTGAAAAACGCTGCACCTTAGGGGAAAAGGCTTTAGATACAGCCGAAGTACCGCAGGAATCACTACTGTCACAGTGATTACAGGCACTTTTCATTTCGACTTCGACAACCACCCAACCAGAGTTGCCATTGGCGACAACTCTAGCGACTTCTTCCATCATGATAGAACCTTCATTACTGCAACATGATGCTTTTGGCAATGCGACTTAGCGTTTCAGCTGGCACTTTACCAACAGCAACCACTTCGGCATTACCCACTCGTTCTGTAGCGAGAGATAGGCCATTACGAGTAACCAGCTCTTCGGGTAATGGTGCCTCACCCGCTTTAGCCACATAAACAGAGATACTGGCTAAACCATCACTAATCGCGATATATTCAACCGCTTCTTTGCTACCTATCAGTCTATGCTGATCTTTTATTAACACTTTAAAACCAGCGGGAAGCCAGCTAAATTGCCAATCTTCACCACCTTCTCTGTCTGATTGAGACATCACAGCAGGCCATTCTTGTTTGTAGGCTTCTTTTAAAATTGCAGGAACTTCATCCAGCACAAGTAACTCAACCACAAGTAATTGTTCGAGCAACTGCTTATCACCACTTATCATGTCAAAACGTAGTGGCAAGTAGGTATCCATGTCTAACCAAATCTGGTAACCATAGCGATTATTATCGATAGGAATAATACGTACCAGCTGCCCAGGACGGCCAGCGATACGGCTACGACCGCCTAATACAAACTGATAGCCTTGTTCCAGTTTAGAAACATCATCGGCAAATGCGCTAGGGATAACCCCTTGAATTCGATTGGAATGCACGCTGTAAGCAGGTTGATCATGCTCAATAAAAGTCACAGTATTACCGACACGCACAGCGTTTTTAGGTGGTCCATTTAGATGCTCTAAAAAGGCCACTTCTTCATCATTAACTTTACCGTGAATATAAACTAAAGGGCGAATATGATCTGCCTGAAGTTGGATAAGGGAAATTTTAAACTCTTGTTCTCGCAGGGCTTGGCTCATATTTTCTAGCCAAGCTTTGGCGGGCATATCTTCCCGCGCCATCGCGGGAAAACTCATGGCTATAATAGCCAATAGGATTAGACGCAAGCTAACTCCTCATTATTGAGCAACAGGTGTAGTATCGACCTCACTATTGTCGTCGATATTCACTCCATTATTCAATCTTTGTTGCAACATATGATCTTGGATATAGGCATTAATACGACGACGCTGGTCTACGACCTGATCATTCGTATAACTTTGGTTCTGCTGTACAGCACCTGTTTGTAAGCTAACGGGTGATGCACTACCAATTAAAGGTCGCGTATTTAGCACTGGTAATGGAGAGTTATCCATCAAGGTATCTTGGTTGTAGTTTTGCACACCGACAACAGCAACCAAAGCAACCGATGCAGCAATGGCGTATTGGCCAAATTGCTTAAATAGTGGAATAATTTTACCACTTGATACGCTAGTCGATTCCTTAGCTACCGTTGTTGGCTGAGGCGCAACAATCGCAGGCTCGTCATCAATAGCCGCCATAATGCTTGCACTGAGATCAAAAGACATTGTCTTTGGGAGCTCACCACGCATGGCATCGCCAATCATATGATAATCACGCCACTGCTCATGTGAATCTGTGTCAGCCGCTAATTCAGCTAACGTGTGCTCGTCAATTTCACCATCGACTGCAGCAGATACCCATTCCTGACCTAACTTATCCATTATTCACCTATCTTTATTTAAGATGCTAACGTTCTAGCAACGGCTTAAGCTTTTTATCGATTGCTTCTCGCGCTCTGAAGATCCGAGATCTTACAGTGCCTACAGGGCAATCCATGACATTAGCAATCTCTTCATAACTCATACCATCAAGTTCTCTAAATGAGATTGCCATCTTCAATTCTTCTGGCAATGTGTCTAAGGTGTCGAAAATCACCTTTTGAATTTCTTCTGACAAAACGAGACGCTCTGGGGAGGCAAACTCCTTTAGTGCATCACTGCCATCATAATATTCAGCTTCTTCAGCATCGACATCATTGGCTGGGGCTCTACGCCCTTGAGCGACCAGATGATTCTTAGCAGTATTTACTGCTATGCGGTACAACCAAGTATAAAACGCACTTTCACCACGAAAATTGGGTAATGCACGGTAAGCTTTAATAAAAGCTTCCTGCGAAACATCGGCAACATCGGCCTGATTTCGTACGTAACGAGATATCAGGTTCGCGACCTTGTTTTGATATTTCAGCACCAAAAGGTTAAAAGCGTTTTTGTCTCCACGCTGCACGCGCTCAACTAATTGTTGATCACTTATTTGTCCACTCATCCGAGCCGACTACTCCTAAATCTAATACTGATTTCTCAGCCGCTCGAATCATATTCACTTATGTAGACTAGCGCGTTTCAAAAAAGTTCTAAAAAATTTTGCAAAGATGTGATTTTCTTTTATGGAAGCTTTGATTTCTTTATATGCGAACTATGAAAGTATCCATATACAGCATCATGGTTTACCATAGTCAGACTCCCTAATAACTCTATGATACCTGATGAAACAAGTAGTTGAACACCAATCTGACGTTTTGGTTATCGGCAGTGGAGCTGCCGGTCTCACTTTAGCTTTGCATCTTGCTGAAAAATCAAAAGTTATTTTACTTTCCAAAGGGCCGCTAAGTGAAGGCTCAACCTATTATGCCCAAGGCGGTATCGCCTCAGTCTTTGACGAAGGGGACACTATTGAGTCTCATGTTGCCGACACATTAGTTGCAGGAGCTGGGCTTTGTGACGAGCCGGTGGTTAAATTTACCGCCGAAAATGCCAAAGCCGCCTTGCAATGGCTAATTGACTGCGGAGTGGCTTTCGATAAAGAGGAGCTACCTGCTGGTAGTAAAGAAGAAGCACCTTACCACTTGACTCGTGAAGGCGGCCATAGCCACCGACGCATTTTACATGCCGCCGATGCCACGGGCAAAGAAGTCCAAGTGACACTGCAAGATCAAGCGCGTAACCATCCGAACATTCAAGTTCTCGAGCGCTATAACGCCATCGATTTAATTACCACACGTAAACTAAATCGACCAGGGAATCGCGTACAGGGTGCTTATATATGGAACCGAGATGAAGAACATGTTGAAACGGTTAAAGCCCGCTTTGTCGCACTAGCCACGGGTGGCAGCTCTAAAGTTTACCAATATACCTCTAATCCTGATATTGCTTCAGGTGATGGTATCGCCATGGCATGGCGCTCGGGTTGTCGAGTGGCCAATATGGAGTTCAACCAATTCCATCCAACCTGCCTATACCATGCCGATGCGCGCAACTTTTTACTGACTGAAGCGCTTCGTGGTGAAGGCGCGTTTTTACGTCGCCCAGACGGCACTCGCTTTATGCCCGAATTTGACGAGCGCGCGGAACTTGCTCCACGAGATATCGTGGCACGAGCCATTGACTTTGAGATGAAACGCTTAGGTTCAGACTGCGTATATTTAGATATCACTCATAAGCCTACAGACTTTATTATTAAGCATTTCCCGACTATCTATAAGCGTTGCTTAGAGTTTGGAATTGATATCACCAAAGATCCTATTCCGGTCGTTCCAGCAGCCCACTACACTTGCGGCGGCGTGATGACAGATCTACACGGACAAACTGACCTTAATGGCTTGTATGCCATTGGCGAGGTGGCTTATACCGGTCTTCATGGCGCGAATCGTTTGGCCAGTAACTCTCTGCTTGAGTGTTTAGTTTTTGCGAGAGCTGCAGCTGAAGACATTGAAAGTCAGCTAGGTAAAATCCCAATGCCTGGCACTTTGCCTGCTTGGGATGAAAGCCAAGTATCTAATTCAGATGAGGAAGTGGTTATTGCCCATAACTGGCATGAATTGCGCCTTTTCATGTGGGATTACGTCGGCATTGTGCGCTCAGATAAACGTCTTGAGCGGGCGCTACGCCGCTGCATAATGCTACAACAGGAAATCCAAGAGTATTACAGTAACTTTAGAGTCAGTAATAACTTGCTAGAACTGCGTAACTTAGTTCAAGTGGCTGAGTTGATCATTCGTTGTGCAATGGAGCGCAAAGAAAGTCGCGGCTTGCATTACAACATAGATCATCCCAACAAGGACCCGTCGCCTAAGCCAACGATCCTGCAACCAAATTAAATCAATTATGTATGTTAGTCGCTCTGCTTTGAGTGGCTAATTGAAGTAGACGACACAAATGACGAAAGTTTGTGTCGTCAAGCATATCAGCCCACACCACGACCCTTTTTTGCCGATGTCCCGAGCTGACATCAAACATGACGGCAAAAGGCGTAATGACGGGTTTTCCTATCAAGACAAAATCCATATCACCCACGAGTTTACCCGTACTGTCGGCGCGTATAACAAAGCTGCAACGCCATTTTCTTAGGCGCCAAAACTGCCACATAAAAAAAATACTGCAAGCAATAAACAACAGGGATTTGGACAGAGAGTAGAGGGTGTTTTCAGCGTAAGGCCAAATAAGAAAAGAGCTTAAACAGACAAGAGCGATAACGGCCAACGAGAGACATTGGCCGAAAGAGCTACGAACATCAACGCTATGCTGCTGGACGTCCACGAACTCTAATAATCATTTCAGCAAATTCTGGGTTGTTACACACTTCATGCCCCATGAACCATGCGAACAGCTCCGGATCTTCGCACTCCAGAAGCCTGACAAAAATGTTTTTATCGTTAACTGACATAGCTTCATATTGCTGTTCAACAAAAGGTTGAAACAATACATCTAGCTCAAGCATACCTCTGCGGCACGCCCACTTAACTCTAGGTAACTTCATTGGTTCTTGGCTTGTATCAGACAAAGTGAAACTCCAATTTTTATATCTTATTGATAGTGGCGCTAGTGTAACAGTAGCCAAGTAATGGTGTCGATTTATAGATAGCGTCAAATTAATAGTTACTTACGCAAGTCGAAGTCTTAGCCATTCGAACTTATATGTGGGACTAACACTTTATTCAAGCAAGAATATCAAAGCTGCTGAACAGTCAAATCATTACCGGCAAATAACTCAGTAAAATCGGTTTCTAACAAACGTTTTACAGCTGGATGCTGAATCATTCGCTCAGCAAACATCACATGGTAGACTTCTTTAATTTCAGAAGTTTCGCCAAGAAGCATCATGCCATGGGCCAAAATATCTTGCTTATAAATCGACGGCGCAACAAAAATACCTTGCTTGAAAAAACCAAACGATTTCATCATAGCAGCATCATCAAACTCACCAAGAATACTCACGTTAAGTGCTTTTTCATCAAACCAACGCACTAGCTGTTGGCCAAGCGAGCTACGTCTTCCTGGGATCAATAACTTGCCTTGCTCTAAACACTGTGGAAAAGGCTTGGAGTAGGTTTCTGCTGAGAAAAATGCGACACCAGACTCACCTAACTGCTTAGATAAAATCTCTGGGTACTTAAGGCTTTCGCCTGCACAATCAGACAAGATCATATCCAGCTTATGTTCACGTAGGCGTGTCATTAAATCTTCATGAGTCGACTCATAACAGGCTAAATGCATAGAACCATCACTTGGTACTACAGACAATAATACTCGGCTCGTCAGTGCTTTTGACAGCGCCGCAGCAATACCGACCTCAAACAAGATGTTCTCATCTTTTTGGTAATTCAGCAGATCGAGCATCTCATAGCTTAAGCTAAACATCTTATCTGCGTAACGAAATACCAACTCCCCTAACTCTGTCGGCTCTAATGAACGCCCCACTCGCTTGAATAAACTACCATTTAGGCTTGCTTCTAATACACGAATTTGTCCGGTAACCGTCTGTGGAGTTAGACATAATGCCTCAGCCGCCTTCGCAACCGTCCCTTTTTTATGGATCATCCAGAAATAGTAAAGGTGATTATAGTTTAGATTTACCATGGTAGCGCCACCGTATTGTGCGGATCAGAATAAGTCGTCGTTCGGAAATTTGAGCGGAAAAATTTGTTATAACACTAAATTATTTGCAGCTATCGAACTGTTGTCATCACAACTATCATTTAAGTTAATCGACATTGCGCCGAAATTAACAATGTTAACCTGTAGGAATACGTCAGTTCAGTATTTTATATAAAAATGAGGCAACTTATTCAGTTGCCTCATTCATTGACCTTGATTTACTTAAGTCGCTGACAGTTCAACAATCCTGACATTACCGTTGTTAAATCATCAGTTTTCTTTATTTCACCGGCTGAAAAAGCTTCTGCTAATCCTGCAACAAGCGCATCTCTGTCTGGAAGATTATCTTCACAAAAAGTCCGGTTAGCTTCTTGAAAACGTTTACCGCCTCGGTATTTAAGTGCACGAGACTCATAGCCGTCACTTTCTAATCGTTTACCGACCGCAGCGCCTTTATACATCAAAGCACCATCAACCACACCTTCAAGATAATTTTGGCATACGACACTATCGATATCTTGATTACAAATATCAATCTGCTTGGCCGATGCAGCGGAGCTAAAGCCCAGTCCTACAACTATTGCTAATAATGTCATTCTCATGCTTTTGCTCCTTTTTCTGGTAGCACCTTAGACAGCCAGAAATAACCTATGGTTGCCGATGCTAATGATCCCAATAAAATCCCTAATCTTGCGTAGTCTCCGTATATTTGCCCCTCGCCAGTAAATGCAAGTGACGAGATAAACATCGACATAGTGAAACCAATACCACACATCACAGCGACAGGTGTGATGTGTCTCCAGCCCATACCGTCAGGTAATACCGCTAGCTTAAGTTTCACCGCGATAAAGCTAAACAACATAATGCCTAATGGCTTACCGACAAGCAGACCCAGTGCAATACCTAATGGTACTGGGGACAATATTGAGCTCAGACTCATGCCACCTAAATCTACACCCGCATTTGCAAAGGCAAATATGGGTAAAATAATGAAGGTGCTCCATGGGTGTAAACTGTGCTCTAAACTCTCAGAAGGCGACGAGCCATCTTTTGCACGAAGCGGAATACAAAATGCGATAATAACGCCAGCTAATGTGGCATGTACGCCTGACTTTAACACCGCTATCCACAAAATCAGTCCCAATACGCCATATGGCCCGAGTGAGGTAACCCCTTTTCGGTTGAGGCCTATCAAGCCTAAAATCGCCGCAGCAGCGACCACCAAACTGATTGTCGATAAGTCTGTGCTGTAGAAAAGCGCAATAATCACCACGACACCCAGATCGTCGATAATCGCAAGTGCTAACAAGAACACTTTTAACGCTACTGGTACACGGCTTCCTAGTAACGCCATAATACCTAATGCAAACGCGATATCTGTTGCTGCAGGAATTGCCCATCCAACCTGAGTGATAGGGTCTGAATAGTTGAATATAAGATAAACGGCAGCGGGAAAAACCATCCCTCCAATCGCCGCAAACGTAGGCAAAGATGCCTGCGCACGACTAGACAACGCCCCTTCGAGCAGCTCTCTTTTCACTTCCAAACCAATAAGCATGAAGAAGATAGCCATCAAGCCATCGTTAATCCAATGAATAAGTGTCTTATCGATATCTAGGCTACCAAGCCTAACTTGCATTTCTGTTTCAAGAAATCCTTGATACATACCCGATAACGGTGAGTTTGCAAAAATCATTGCTATCACGACAGAAAACATCAATAAGATGCCACCTGCTGATTCCTGGCTTAGAAAATTCCTAATTGCCCGTTCCATTTATACGCTCCATAAAATCTCAATACTTCCGAGTGTAGCCGAATACGATTAACCTGAATAATCGTTTGCGCCAACTACAAACATCGGAATATCCGAAGTATTGATCCACACACTAGTATGCATAAGTACCAAACATTAATAGAATAATCACGCTTTAAAAAGCCACAATAACAATAAAGTGCTGAAGATCACACTTTTTTATGAAGTAAAATGGTGGTCTATATTATGAGCTTAATTTTCACACAAAATAACAATTTAAAAAACAAATCATTGACGACTCGAAAATAACGAGCATTTACTCAATTTTTAAGCATACAACCGCTGAAAGCAAGCTGAATACAAGCTTAAGCCACTAAGATGTCAGTGATTTTTTAGCATAGAATTTCAAATGTAAAATAAGAAGCAGATCAAGAATTGACTTTAAGAGGTTTAATAAAATGTTAAAGCAAAAACTCGCCGTTAAGCGAGTTTTAGATGGTAAGCTATAGCACAATACTACACTGAAAATGGATAACTAATCGGTTCATGGTGTTCATAACCCGTCACTTCAAAATCATCCATTGTTACCCAGGTTTCTAAATCTTCAAGTGACTTAATGTCTGGGTTGATCACCAACTTCGGCGACGCAAAAGGCTCACGTGTTAATTGCACATTCTGCATCAGTTCTAACTGATCTTCGTAAATATGTGCGTTCACAATCTTATGGAATGCCTTACCCGCTTTGTACCCTGTAATTTGTGACATTAACGCAAGCAAGGTAAACACCTGAACTTGGTTAAAGTTAAGACCAAGTGGAACATCGCATGAACGTTGAAAGCTAGTCAGATGTAAAGTATCACCCACCAATGAGAAGTTATGGGTATGCATACAAGGTCTTAGGCAACCCATATGAAACTCACCAGGGTTATAGAAGCTTAAAATTTCGCCTCTATCATCAACTCCCATAGATAAATCATCTACGATTTTACGTAACTGGTCGACCGTACCACCATCAGGTTTGCTCCAAGCGCGCCCCTGAACGCCATAAACGCGCCCCATATCATCGGTGCCTTTACGGTGTGAGTTATTCAACCAAGCTTCATTATCGTTCGCATTGGCATTCCAGGTATTGCAGCCTATGCTTCTAAAATCAGCAGCGTTATCGTAACCTCGGATATACCCTAGAAGCTCAGCGATCGCCGCTTTATAGAAACTCTTGCGCGTAGTGATAAGCGGAAATTCATTTTTATCGACATGATAAACCAGATCAGCATTAATAACGGTAAGACAACGTTTACCCGTACGGCTATTTTCAACCCAAGTCCCTTCATCAATAATACGCTGACAAAGATCTAAATACTGTTTCATTATTATCTACCTATAAAAAAAGAAGCTAAGTTTATCCTCAGCGCTAAACGAATAAATACTACCGAAATTTACCCAGTAGAACATTATGCTAAAACAAGTTTAAGCCCAACAAGGGCAAGCAATATAGCGAAAATCTTCTTTAATTTTGCCGTGGGTAAGTTACTCGCAGCTCTTGCGCCCACTGGTGCCATCAACATCGATGTCGATACAATACCAATCAACGCCGGCAAATAGATATAACCTAAGGTCCATGCAGGTAAACCAACCGCACCCCAACCAGCCAGCGTATAACCAATACTGCCGAACAAGGCGATTAATAACCCAGTAGCTGCTGAGAAGCCCACAGCAAAACGCATCTGCAGCCCGCACCACGTTAAAAATGGGACCAAAAGCACCCCACCACCAATGCCCATCAGCGCCGCGATAATAGCTATTGCTGTCGCAGCAAAGAACAAGTTCATAGGGGCTGGCATAGTTCGGTTTGATTCTGCCTTAAATGGAAAAGCCATCTGCGCCGCCATCAGGATGACAAATACCGCAAAGATTTGTTGTAAATATTTGGCGGCAATCATTTCAGAAATAAAGCCAGAACATAGCGCGCCCAATACAAACCCTGGCAGCATGGACCTAAATAGTGACCAAGGAATATTGCCCCGCTTATGATGCGCACGTGCAGATGAAAGCGAAGTGAGAATGATGGCAGCTAAAGAGGTTGCAATTGCAACATGGGGCAGTTTTTCGGATGTAATGCCGACTTGTGGCAAGATATGCAATAACGCTGGCACGGCAATCAATCCGCCACCGATCCCTAAAAGCCCAGCCATAAAGCCAATCACAGCGCCTAGAACAAGGCAAATGGATAATATATATAGCCAGCTTTCCACGAGCGCTACCTTAGGTTGTTATTATCTCTTTAGCTTAAAGGAATCAAGAGTAAGTTCATAGGCCAAGCATACTTATACTCAGGCTTCTTTTACTAAGCATACTTTTAATAAGTGTACTTTTAATGAGCATACTTTTAAAAAATACTGTTTTAACTGAGTATGGCTAAAAGTCCTTTTTGATCACAATACTGACTCACCAAGGATCTTACCTCTTCACCACTATTAAGTTTCAACACCTTAACTAACAACTCGCTAAGTTCAAGCTGTGAAACACGTCTAAGCAGATAGTTTATACGGGCCAAGCTCGCTTGGTTCATACTTAGTTGCTCATACCCCATAGCGACAAGCAGTACTGCACCAATGGGCTCTCCGGCCAGCTCCCCACAAACACTAATTGGCAGTTGGTAATCATTGCAACGCTCGACAGCAAATTTAAGCGCTCTGAGCACTCCTGGATGATAACTATCAAATAGCGGACTAACACTAGGGTTATTACGATCGACGGCTAATAAATACTGAGTTAAGTCGTTGGAGCCCACAGAGACAAAGTCCACTCGTTTTGCCACTTCATCGAGCTGATAAAGCAGAACTGGTACTTCAAGCATAATGCCTATTTTTGGCTTAGTAATTAGCTTACCAAGCTCAGCCGTTAGCTCTTGGCACGCCTGCTCTAAATAGATAATGGCTAAATCTATCTCTTCAAGATTACTGACCATTGGCAGCAAAATATGTAGCTGCTCAGTATCAATTGCCGCCTGTAACATCGCCCTTAATTGGACAAGAAATAGCTCAGGATGATCCAGTGACAAACGAATGCCACGCCAGCCCAAAAACGGGTTATCTTCAATAATGGGGAAGTAATCCAGCGGTTTATCTCCGCCGACGTCGAGAGTTCGCATCACCACTGGCTTATTACCCGCAGCCTTTAGTACCTTGCGATAAATTTCTAACTGCTCTATTTCACCAGGAAAGCATTGCTTGATCATAAACAGGATTTCGGTGCGATACAGTCCAATACCATCTGAGTCGACACCGGTTTCCGAATCGACGCTACTTAATAGCCCACTATTGATATAGAGATAAATACGCTTACCATCAATTGTCACGGCTTTAAGGGAGAGTTCTTGCGCGTACTGTCTTTGCTGCTCTTTTTGCGCCGCGATTAAGCTTCGATATTCAGACAGTACAATCCCAGAGGGCTCAATAATCACCTGACCGCGACTGGCGTTAATAATAACTTGAGACTTTTCAATATTGGCGCTTAATATGCCTTTCACACCAACAATCGCAGGCACTCCCATCGCCCGAGCTAAAATAGCCGCATGAGAGTTGGCACCGCCCAGCTCAGTAACTATTCCCGCGAGTTTTTGTCTGGGGAATTCCGCTAATAAGCTTGTAGTGGCTTCGCGAGTAATTAAGATCACCGGCGTTTCCGGTTCTAAAAAGATCTTATTCGGTTCAATTAACTGCCTAAGAACACGTTGGCCAATATCTCGTATATCACTTGCTCGTTCTTTTAAGTACAGATCACTCATCGAACCAAAGTGTTCAATATAACGCTTAGACACCTGACATACAGCGGTTTCAGCAGTCCATCCAGCTCTAACTTCTTTAATGTATTCACCGGCTAAACTGGCTTTATCAAGTAACAGTAGCAGCGCTTTAAAAATCGAAGCCGCCTCTTCATCTTGCTCTCTATTGAAACGTTGAGATAAGCCAACGAGCAAATCTTTACAGCGACTCATTGCATCTTGAAGACGATCTTCTTCATCAACAATTGATTTACAACGCCGCTCAACAAGTTCAAATGAAATCTGCCCACCAAGCATCAAGGCTTGTGCAATCGCGATACCTTTGGAGGCTTGCTTGCCTGTGTAGTAACGCTGCTGAAGGCTACTGCTAGACTGAACTCTATGCGTGAGCCCCTTAATCGCCACGGCTAACTGGGCAGCTAACGTCATCAAGAAGGCTTCTTCTCCTTCACTAAATTGTCGAGCTTGTACTTGTTGAACCACGATAACGCCAATAACCGATTTTTGATTAATGATGGGAACAGCAAGAAAAGCGCTATAGGCTTCTTCAGCAACTTCAGGAAGTAATTTAAATCTCGGGTGGGATGGTGCATCGGCTAAGTTTATAGCCTCTTCTCGTTGAGCGACTAAACCTACGAGGCCTTGTGTAACGGGAAGTTTAACGCGATTAACCGCTGCGGGGTCTAAGCCGTCGGTTGCAGAAAGAACCAGTTGTTGCTCTTCTAATATGTAGATAGAGCAACACTCTGTAGCCATAGCGTGTTTGGTTTGCGTAACAAGTAGCTCTAACGCGTATTGAAGATCGCGTGCGGATGCAACTGCTTGTGTAATATCTCTCAGTGTTTTTAGCACTAGCGCAAACCTCCCAATTTAGCCTCTACGCATACCTCGTCTTCTATTATTCGACTCTTTAACCTGTAGAGGTAAAGTGGTCGATGCAAACTCTTTCATGACTTTTCGGTAAACATCTCTCTTAAAAGAAACAACTTGTCTAACTGGATACCAATAACTCACCCAACGCCAATCATCAAATTCTGGATGACCGCTGGCGTTAAGATCGATGGCGTTCTCAGCACTTTTTAATTGCAGCAAAAACCATTTCTGTTTCTGCCCTATACACACAGGTTTACTATCTTGTCTGATTAACCGCTTAGGTAATCGGTAGCGTAACCATGATCGCGTCGATGTTAGAATTTGCACATGTTCTGGCTTTAATCCTACTTCTTCGTATAACTCTCGATACATGGCTTCTTCTGCTGACTCTCCATCGTCAACGCCACCCTGAGGAAATTGCCAGGAATGTTGGCCAAACCGTCTTGCCCACATAACCTGCCCAAAGCGATTACAGATAATGATGCCCACATTTGCGCGAAAGCCGTCACTATCAATCACATGGACTCCGAACTATTAACTATTAATCTTTTGATTGTTTCACAAAGCGTGTCCGGCGGCAAATATCAGTTACCCACAAACCTCTGGATAAAATGTCTGATACGCCAACCTTATCAACAGAGGGTCAGAAGAAGAACTCATGATATCCACAAAAACTGTGGATATCTCTGTTGGAAACTCAATTAAAGTCTAATAAGTCATGCTTTTTACATTGGTTTATTAATTTTACCTTAGCAATAAAAATAGTTTTATACACATAAAAAACAACCACTTAAATAACAACGCAAAAACCAAACTGGCAAAAAACTTACGAACTGCTCACTTTTTAACCGGTAAAATTAAATGCAATAACAAAGCTGTAAGCACAAGGAGGTTATTCACAAGTTCAACCGTTTTCTGCTTAAAAAAAGCAAAAAAGCCCCATTCAATTAGATTGACAGAACAGATTTATTACAGTAGCTCATTAATAAACTCAAGTTATCCAATAAATCTGTGGATAACTATGTTGGAAAAGAGGGACAGCTGTGGTGTAACTTACCTGAAACTGAACCGCTGATAAAAATAGCGAATGAGATCCCCATTAAATTCACCAACTTAGATGCCAGCATTGGCGTTATCATCACGCAACCAAGCCGCTGCTCATTTTTCATACTCATTTGATAAACGCCATTATTTAGGTAGAATTATGCATATGAAAAAATCACTGAACTCACCTGAAAGCATCGAAGAGCTGATGCAACGCGCTGAATCAATGGCAGGTTTAACACTAGGCCAACTTGCAGATTATCACGATATTGAGATGCCAAATGATCTGAAACGCCATAAGGGCTGGGTTGGTCAGTTGATAGAGCTGGAGCTTGGTGCCTTAGCGGGATCAAAGCCTGAACAGGATTTCGTACACTTGGGTATAGAGCTGAAGACAATTCCAGTCAACAGACAAGGTAAAGTGTTAGAAACCACATACGTAACCGTCGCCCCACTGACCAATATTCAAGGGTTAACATGGGAAAACAGTGTGGTTTGCCACAAACTCCAACAGGTATTGTGGATCCCGGTGCAAGGCGACCGAGAAATCCCCCTAGTCGAGCGCCAGATTGGCTCCCCCATTTTATGGCAACCATCAATTGAGGAAAGTGAACTCCTAAGACAAGACTGGGAGGAGATCATGGAGATGATTAGCATGGGACAAGTCGATAAAGTCACCGCTCGCCATGGCGAAGTTCTGCAATTACGTCCAAAAGCAGCAAATAGTCATGTCGTCACCAATAGCATCGGCCGCGATGGACAAGTCACTCAAACTAATCCAAGAGGCTTTTATTTAAAGACTCAATTTACTCAAAAAATACTTTCGCAGCTCCTTTAAGTTGTTTTTTGGCCAAAACTCACACTCATTTGACTTAGATCACAAATACTACTAGTCAAAGTAGGGGAATATTCTATAAAATAGCGCCTCCTAAAATTATGTAGTATTTGGATACCCCCTTAATAGTGAAAGCACAAATACAAGCGAAAAAATTAGCCTTTGCTATATTCGCTTGGACTTCGGCCATGGCGGCTTTCGTATTTTTTAGATACGCACAAACTCCAGAACTCCCACAGTGGGCCATTGGCTCCGCTGATTTAGCCACGCTTTCTATTTATATGGGTCTTATTTTCGGCAGCCTTCACTGGATGTCGAACTTGATTGCAGATTTTAGTGCTATCAACCGCTTACCTTATGTGTTTTCAGTCGTATTTAAAGGCCTGTTTTTATTGCTCGGTGCAACAACCCTGGCCTATATCACCCAATACCTAAATATGTGGGCGATTGAAAACCACATGACCACTTTGCGGCAGATGTTAACTGCGCATATTCTTTATAGCCCTTCATTCCAAGCACTAATCGTCTATCTCGTTGTGGTTCGTGTTGGTCTTGCATTTATTGAGCAAATGGCATTATTGGTTGGACCTAGAGTGTTACTTAATATCGGTTTAGGTAAATATCATAAGCCTAGGTATGAACAACGTTTATTTCTGTATCTAGACATGGTGGCATCGACTACCCACGCAGAATCCTTAGGTGATTACCGTTTCAGTCGTTTAATTCAAGATAGTTTCAGCTTGCTAGCCGACACAGTTACCAATAATGAAGCCGAAATTTATCGTTATATGGGTGATGCAGTACTTATCCATTGGCCATTAAAAGACGGGATAAAAGAAGATCGCTGTTTTAATATTTATCATGAGTTTAGTCAGCAGCTGAGCTGGCAGAGACGTTACTTTGAAGAGCAGTATGGCTTTGTGCCAAAATTTAAGGCTGCTGCGCATTGTGGGCAAGTCGTCGCCGCTGTTGTTGGCGTACAGAAGCAAGAAATCAGTTTCTTTAGCGATGTGCTAAACACCTTAGCTCGATTACAAGATCAGTGTAACCCACTAGGTCAGCGCATGCTGATTTCTGGCTCACTGCAATCACGTCTTGAATATAGCGACTCTCAATATGACCTTAATAGCCTAGGCCCAATCAAGCTTAAAGGTAAGCAACACTCCATTGAAGTGTTTGGTGTAACGCCAAAGAATAGCTAGAAAGTCACTCTAGTAAAAAAATAGAAAACAAAAAAGCCGATAATATTATCGGCTTTTTTGTTTTAGTCATACCAACTATCTATTTTTCATCTTGTTCAAGCAACTTTTGGATTTCTAAGCCTAAGGTTCTAAAAGTTAAAATTCTGCTCGATGTCTGACGCCACACCAGACCAATATCTCTATAGGGTGTTTCGCCTGGCGGGGCCATCATAGTTAAATCGGTATTATTTAAAATCCCCGCATCTATGGCCATCTGCGGTAGGAATGTTGTGCCTAATTTGCAATTTACCATCTGTACTAAGGTGTGCAAACTCGTTGCCGCAAAAGGATTAATCTTAACGCTATCACCTAACTGACAAGCTGTGATGGCATGTCCGGTAATACAGTGTTCAGCTTGCAGTAAAAATATACTTTCATCAGGCAAGTCTTGATAATCAATCGGCTCATGAAACTCATCGGTTAATTCTTTATGCACCACCATTTTAAATGGATCGATCCCCACCTTCATACTGTGAAAGCCGCTGGTATCCACAGGCAGCGCCAGTAATAGCAAATCGAGTTCACCTTTACCTAATGCATCAATCAGGCGGTCGGTTGTATCCTCTTTCAAAAATAGGGTTAAATCAGGGTAAACCTGCTTACAACGTTGAACAACATTACTCAATAAAAATGGCGCGATGGTTGGAATACAGCCTAAGCGGATCTCACCGGTCATCGGCTCACCCTGATGCTTGACCAGCTCGACTAAATCATCAACATCAGTTAACAACTTGCGCGAGCGCATCACCACTTCCTCTCCAATGGCAGTGAAGATGAAGGACTTGTGATCACGCTCAATCAGCTGATGGCCTAATTGCTCTTCAAGGTTTTGAATGCCGCTAGACAAGGTAGACTGGCTAACGTGGCATATTTTTGCGGCTCGGTTGAAGTTCTGTTCTTGGTGCAGATTAACCAAATAAAACAGATTCTTTAAACTGGGGAGATGTTTCATAAAGTAGATTACCAATGTCATCATTTATCTAATCGTTCAATCTAACTCTATCATAAATCCCTAAGCTAACTCGGGATTAGAACTAGTAGACTGTGAACTGAATCAAAAATGTACAAGATAATCTGCTGTTACTGCTTAATAACAGATAAAAAAATAGCGCTGTGGATACCTCCTACGGCGCTATCAATTTAGAAGCTGACGTTAATTAAAAATTAAGCCTTAGACTCTAAATACTCTTTTAATTGCTGCAGATCTTTTGACGCGTATGCGACAATTTCACCTAGCCAAGCAGCATGTTCTTGTTCCCAACCAGCTTCTTCGCCGTGTTGTAAAAGCTGAGCATATTGCTGAATACGCTTAAGACCTACTGAACCCGCAGCGCCTTTGAACTTGTGTGCTTCGCTGCAAAGTGTATCTTTGTCATTTGCTTCTTGTGCACTAACTAAATTGCCGACATATTCAGGCATAAGTTGTTCAAATAAAACGACGCTTTTAAGTAGCGTACCTGCACCAATTGCACTGCAGTACTGCTCCAGTGTATTAAGATCCAAGATTGATTCTAATTCAGCTGTTGCCATTTAGGCACCTCTCAAAATATTGCCGTGTATACAAAAATACGATTTTACCACATAATACCCGCTAAAATCTTAGGTGCAACTACTAGTGTCACAGGCGGTTAAAATTCCCGCAAATTTAACCATTTAGCAACCTAACATTAAACAAAGTACCCCAAGAGTGACTTGTTTACCCATCAATTTGAATGTTTAACCCAAGCGACCTAACAGCTTAAGCTTCAATATTCAAATAGGTTCCCTGACCACCTTTGGCTTTAAGATCATCAACAATTGCCACCAGTCCATTCCAACGATAGGCACACCAGTCTGGTGCTAACAACATAGGTTTTTTGGCATATGCGGTAACTCGATGGAAAATCACCTCTTTAGGAGTCCATCGAATGAGCTCTCCAACACTATAGGCATACGTTTCGAGTTCAAGCAGCTCCATCTTGTTATTACGCCAAGCTTTAGCCATCGTACTTCCTTCTACTATATGCAGTGGATGCAGCTTTATGCCATCAACGCCAACTGCTAGTACCTTGTCCAAGGTTTCAAGGTAGTCTTCATGGCCTTCGCCAGGTAAACCCAAGATCAAGTGAGTGCACACCTTAATGCCTAGATGTCGAGCTCGCTTAACTGTATCTTCATAGGCAGCGAAGTCGTGGCCGCGGTTTATCTTCTTTAAAGTGCGATCATTCGCTGACTGTAGACCTAATTCAAGCCACACATCGACGCCATCATTTTGATAACCCACTAAGAGCTCTAATACATCATCTGGAACACAGTCGGGTCGAGTGCCAACACAAAGTCCTACGATATCGCTGTCTTGTATCGCTTCATCGTACTTTTGCTTTAATACGAGATACTCATCATAGGTACTGGTATAGGCTTGAAAATATGCAATATATTTCGATGACTTAGATGATAAGCGCTCACGCCCTTGCGCCAACTGCTCTTGAATAGAAAGCTCTGTCTTATGTTCATGACTAAAAGAAGCCACATTGCAATAAGTACAACCACCCTTGCCTAAAGTGCCATCACGATTTGGACATGTGAACTTAGCATCAATAGTCAGCTTGCGGATCCGCTCACCATATTTTTGCTTACACACACCACCGAAGGTATTTACGTAACTATCCAGTCCCAACTGCTCTATCACCTAGGTAAAAAATTTGCGCCATTTTAACCACTTCTGCAATACATTAATTAGCGCCAGCTCAAATAACCGTAAAGACCTCGATTCCTAAAAGTGACTTTTTTATGTCATCACTTCGTCATCCTTATTACATTAATATCGTCTCATGCATAAATAGTCATAAGTAAAAGTGATTATCATTTCACTGTATGTGCAAGAAAAATCACTTTACTGAAAGCAGATACAATCAACATTTCCGTTACAAACAAAAGGCGAAATGAAAGCAAGCATTTCAAAATCCTTTTTATTCATAACGTTATACGTGCCATTCAGCAGTTTACGTTAAGGTAAACCCGTTAATACAAGTGTATGAAATAGCCATTACTCGTTATTTTTTATGCAACAATTTGGTTTGACCTTTAAGCCGCTTGAGGTTAATTTGATTGATTCGGGTGCATATCTATAGAGATTTTTTGCTTTTTCTCCCGAGTTGTATCAGTAAAGGTTAGGGAGTGTAGTAATGAGCTTATATCATCCAAGTTTTGAGCGGGACAATTGTGGATTTGGGCTAATAGCTCAAATGGACGGTGAGGCAAGCCACCGTATTGTACGTACCGCGATTCACGGCCTAGACCGAATGAAGCATCGTGGCGGAATTGCAGCTGATGGTCGTACCGGTGACGGTTGCGGTCTATTAATGCAATTACCAATTAGCTTCTTTAAAGCAATAGCCGAAGAAAATGACTGGCATCTTAGCCGCCGTTTCGCTGTCGGTATGCTTTTCCTTAGCCAAGATACCATTCTAGCTTCTCAAACTAAGCAACTGCTTGAGACTGAGCTTCAAAAAGAAACCTTGAGTGTCGCAGGCTGGCGTAATGTTCCCGTTAATAGTGATGTACTCGGGCCTATCGGCAAAGCCAGCCAACCGAATATTGTACAAGTATTGATTAACGCCCCTATCGGCTGGCGTGAAAAAGATTTAGAGCGACGCCTTTATATGGCAAGGCGACGAGTAGAACAGCAGCTCAGCCACGATAAAGACTTTTATGTTGCCAGCCTATCCGGGCAAGTTATCGTTTATAAAGGCCTGATGATGCCCGCAGATCTGCCCGCTTTTTATAGCGACTTGGCAGATATACGCCTACAAAGTGCAATCTGCTTATTCCACCAGCGCTTTTCAACCAATACATCACCTAAGTGGCCGTTGGCTCAACCCTTTAGATACTTAGCTCATAATGGTGAAATCAATACCATTACAGGTAACCGCCAATGGGCAAGAGCCCGTGCTTATAAATTTCATGCGCCTTTACTGCCAGATCTCCAACAAGCGGCTCCTTTTGTAAACGAAACGGGTTCCGATTCATCGTCTCTTGATAATATGCTCGAAATGTTACTTGCTGGCGGCATGGATCTTTACCGCGCAATGCGTCTCCTCATTCCACCGGCGTGGCAGAGCAACCCAGAAATGGATGCTGAATTAAAAGCCTTCTATGACTTTAACTCAATGCACATGGAGCCATGGGATGGGCCCGCAGGGATTGTAATGACCAATGGTCGTCACGCCGCCTGCGCTGTAGACCGAAATGGTCTGCGTCCATCACGCTACGTGATTACTAAAGATCGTATTCTAACCCTTGCCTCAGAAGTCGGCATTTGGGATTACGCGCCTGATGAAGTCATCGAAAAAGGCCGCGTAGGCCCCGGTGAACTGTTAGTACTTGATACGCTTAACGGCCAGCTGTATTCGTCTTTTGAAATCGATAACGATCTAAAGCGTCGTCATCCATATAAGCAATGGATGGCTAAGAACAGTAAGGTATTAAAACCTGCTGAAGAGTTTGGAACAAACGATCAAGGTAAGCGTGAATTTAATGATACGCAATTACTGCAATACCAAAAGCAATTTGGCTATTCTCGTGAAGAGTTAGAGCAAGTTATTTGGGTATTAGCACAAAAAGGTGAAGAAGCCACAGGCTCAATGGGCGACGATACGCCTATGGCGGTGTTATCTAAAAAGTCACGCACCCTCTATGACTATTTTCGTCAAAAGTTTGCTCAGGTGACTAACCCGCCTATTGACCCATTACGTGAAAAGCACGTCATGTCGCTAACCACTTGTGCTGGCCGTGAGCAAAACCTGTTTAATGAAACGACAGGCCATGCTTATCGCGTGATGTTTAACTCCCCAGTACTCTTATTTAGCGATTTCAATCAGCTGTTAGCGTTAGATAGCACCTACTATCGAGCTAACACTGTCGACTTAAACTACGACCTGAATGAAGGCTTAGAAGCGGCAGTTAAACGTATCTGTGATGAAGCAGAGCGCCTAGCACGCTCAGGTACCACCTTACTTGTACTATCTGATCGCGCCACAGCTAAATCAAAGCAAGTGATCCCAGCAGCCATGGCGGTTGGTGCGGTGCAACATGTGCTGGTTAATAATCATCTGCGCTGCGATACCAACATCATCGTAGAAACAGCATCGGCTCGCGATCCACACCACTTTGCGGTATTACTCGGATTCGGCGCGACGGCTATCTACCCTTACTTAGTTTACGAGTGCATTTCAGATCTCGCTCAGCGCAATGGTGTCAGTCACACCCGCGACCTAATGCTTAATTTCCGTCAGGGGATCGATAAAGGTCTGCGTAAAATCATGTCTAAAATGGGGATAAGTACTGTCGCCTCTTATCGCTGTAGCCAGCAGTTTGAAGCCGTTGGCCTTGCCAATGAAGTGGTCGAACTTTGCTTTAATGGTGTTATTAGCCGTATTCAAGGTGCGACTTTTGATCTCATTGAACAAGATCAGCTGTTGCTCCATAAGCATGCATTTAGAGCGCATCAGCCATTATCTCAAGGTGGTTTACTTAAGTATGTTGAAGGTGGCGAGTATCATTGCTTTAACCCAGATGTGGTTAATACACTGCAAGCTAGCTTAAGGGATCAAGATTATCCGGCCTATAAACGCTTTACTGAGCTGGTCGATAACCGCCCTATTGCGACGCTGCGCGATTTAATTGAGGTCAAAGGTGAACTTGCAGCCGTTGCCGTCGATAAAGTGGAAACGGCCAAAAACCTCTATCCACGCTTTGATAGTGCAGCTATGAGTATTGGCGCCCTCAGCCCTGAAGCGCATGAGGCATTAGCGGTTGCTATGAACCGTTTAGGCGGACGCTCAAATTCAGGTGAAGGCGGAGAAGATCCACGCCGCTTTGGCACCGAAGGAAATTCTGCGATTAAACAGATAGCATCGGGCCGATTTGGCGTGACGGCTCACTATCTAGTTAACGCTGAAGTATTACAGATTAAAGTGGCTCAAGGGGCTAAGCCTGGCGAAGGCGGTCAACTTCCCGGAGACAAAGTCAGTGTCGAAATTGCCGCGCTACGTAATGCACGTCCAGGTGTGACGTTAATCTCACCACCGCCGCACCATGATATCTATTCGATTGAAGACTTAGCTCAGCTGATCTTCGATCTTAAACAAATTAATCCTAACGCCTTCGTCTCTGTCAAACTGGTATCAGAACCCGGCGTCGGCACCATTGCCACCGGCGTTGCTAAAGCCTACGCCGACATGATTACAGTCTCTGGTTACGACGGCGGTACAGGTGCGAGCCCAATTACTTCGGTTAAATACGCCGGGAGTCCATGGGAGCTTGGACTTGCAGAGGTGCATCAGTCACTGGTTACAAACGGTCTGCGCCATAAAATCCGCCTACAGGTGGATGGCGGCTTAAAAACCGGTAAAGATGTGATTAAGGCTGCACTACTTGGCGCCGAAAGCTTTGGTTTTGGCACCGTACCTATGATTGCACTAGGTTGTAAATATCTGCGTATTTGCCACCTAAACAACTGTGCTACAGGCGTCGCAACCCAAAACAAAAAGCTACGTAACGAGCACTATCATGGCTTACCTGAACGCGTGATGACCTATTTTGAATTCGTCGCCCAAGAGATCCGTGAATACATGGCAGCTTTAGGTGTCACCGAGTTTGAACAGCTAGTCGGTCGCAGCGATTGGTTGGCGGCAATTGAAGGTGAAACCGCCAACCAACAAGCACTCGACTTAGCACCGATATTGTATCGCCCTATCGTACCAGAGACCTCGGCAGTGACTTGGCGCGAGATAAACCGACCATCTGACCCCGGTACTCTTAATCAGCGCTTAGTTGAAGATTGTAAAGAAGCCGTTCTAGCCGGTGAATCAATATGTGAAATGTTCAGTATCAACAATACTGACCGCTCAGTAGGCGCGAGCTTATCTGGCTATATTGCGACTCATGTTGGCCGTGATGGCGCCAAAGCGCCAATCACCTTGAAATTTAACGGTAGTGCAGGTCAAAGTTTTGGTGTGTGGAATGCGCCGGGTCTCGAGCTCATGCTTTGCGGTGACGCCAACGATTACGTTGGTAAAGGCATGTCAGGCGGTAAAATTTGTGTGTATCCGCAGTTAGGTAGCCCGTTTAAAGCTGAGCGCTCTACCATCCTAGGTAACACCTGTTTGTATGGCGCGTCAGGCGGTAAGTTATTCGCATCAGGTCAAGCCGGTGAGCGCTTTGCGGTTAGAAACTCGGGGGCTATTGCCGTCGTTGAAGGACTTGGCGATAACGGCTGTGAATATATGACTGGCGGCATTGTAGTGGTACTGGGTAAAACCGGCGTTAACTTTGGCGCTGGCATGACAGGCGGCTTTGCTTACGTATTTGATCAATACGGCCACTTTACCCCACGGGTGAATACCGAAATGGTCGATACCCACAAGGTACAGTCGCCGATTCAGCAGCAACATCTGCGTGATTTGATTGAGCAACATGTAAAAGAAACCAACAGTGAACACGCCAAGATGATTCTAAGCGATTTCGACAACTGGATAGATTGCTTCATCTTAGTCAAACCTAAGAATGTAGAACTTAGCGATCTGTTGAAGTTAGAACCATCAGAACCAGCACTAGCAGTCAGAGCGGGGTAAGTAAAAATGAGCAACGATTTTCAGTTTATTGAAGTTGGGCGTAAAGACCCGACTAAACATGCAGCCAAACAACGTGCAACGCAGTTTATTGAGATTTATCAGCCTTTTGCCCAACCACAGGTAAAAGAGCAAGCCGACCGCTGCCTAGACTGTGGTAACCCTTATTGTGAATGGAAATGCCCACTGCATAACTACATTTCCCGATCTGAACCTGCAATACCTGTCATAGCGGGGTAATACGAAATGAGCAACGATTTTCAGTTTATTGAAGTTGGGCGTAAAGACCCGACTAAACATGCAGCCAAACAACGTGCAACG